>JBAYTJ010000096.1:0-4736 GCA_041675665.1 Acholeplasma sp.
CATACTTATTACAAAAGAAGGAGGTTGTGTTATGGCAGAAAAGAAAAAAGTAGTCAGACAAGTTAAGTTACAAATTCCTGGCGGAAAAGCAACTCCAGCGCCACCCGTTGGTCCAGCACTCGGGCAAGCTCAAGTTAATATTCCACAGTTTGTTAAACAATTTAACGATATGACTCAAAACATGGTTGGTTATATTGTTCCTGTTGTGATCTCTGTTTATGATGACAGATCATTCTCACTTGAAACAAAAACACCACCCGCTTCTGACTTACTACGTAAGATGGCAAATATCAAATCTGGAGCAAGTAATCCAAAGAAAGATAAAGTTGCCACAATTACTAGAGCACAGTTAGAAGAAATTGCAACAATGAAAATGCCGGATTTAAACGCATATACTGTTGAAGCAGCATCGAAGATTATCGAAGGTACTGCAAGACAAATGGGCATTACAGTTTCAGAATAATTTAGAACTTAAGAGTTTCTAAATTGTGGGAGGATATCCCGTTATACCACATTTAGGAGGAAATTCATGAAAAGAGGAAAGAAATACTTAGAAGCAGTTAAGTTATACGATAAATCAGTTGCTTACGCTGGTTTAGAAGCCGTAGAACTTGCTAAAAAAACATCTGTTGCTAAGTTTGATGCAACCGTCGAAGTCGCTTTCCGCTTAAACGTTGACCCAAGAAAAGCTGACCAAAACCTAAGAGGCGCAATTAGCTTACCTCATGGTACTGGTAAAACAGTTAAGGTCGTCGTTATAGCGAAACCAGAAAAAGCTAAAGAAGCTTTAGCAGCTGGTGCAGATGAAGCAGGCGATGTAGAATTAATCGAAAAGATTGGTAAAGGTTGGTTTGATTTCGACGTTATGGTCGCAACCCCAGATATGATGGCTCAATTAGGTAAATTAGGTAGAGTATTAGGTCCTAAAGGATTAATGCCAAACCCTAAAACCGGAACCGTTACATTAGATGTTGCTAAAGCTGTAGAAGAAATCAAGGCTGGTAAAATCGAATATCGTACAGATAAAGTCGGTAATATCCATGCACCAATTGGTAAAGTATCATTTGATTCAAATAAATTACATGAAAACATGTTAACTATTTACAATCAATTAATACGTATTAAGCCAACAACGATTAAAGGTACATACATCAAAAATATCGCTCTATCAACAACTATGGGCCCTGGCATCACAGTTGATGAAAGCAATATCAAAAAGTAAGACTTTAAAAACAAATAAATATTTGCCAAAGACAGTAGCTGTGTATTCCACTTAATTTGCTACCGAGGAAAAATAAAACTGGAACTTATTTTCTCTCTTTATATGTCTTTATATATTAAGAGGGATTTTATTTTAACAATGAAATCCAAAACAAAAACCTTACAAAAGGAGGCACTCATGAAGAAACAACTTCAACGTAAAGTAGATCAAGTAGCAACTTTAACTGATAAATTCAAAATGGCTAAAACAATTGTTATGTTTGAATATAAAGGGTTATCTGTTGCAAGTTTAACAACTTTAAGAACTGAACTACACAAAGAAAACATTGATTTAAAAGTATACAAAAATAATATCACAAGACGTGCCGCAATTAATGCAGGATTCGATACTTTAGAAGAATCATTAACAGGTCCTTTAGCAGTTGCAATATCATATGATGATGTTGTAGCACCAGCTAAGATCATTAATGAATTTGCTAAAAAGAATAAAACGGTTGTGATAACATCTGGTGTTATTGAAGAAAAAGTAGCTGATCAAGCAGCAATCATGGCGCTTGCTAACTTACCATCAAGAGAAACTTTATTAACACAATTAGCAGCTGGTCTATTAATGCCAGTCAAAGAAATAGCGGTTGGACTAAACATGCTATTAGAAGAAAAAGAATAATTTAAAGGAGAACATACACATGGCTAAATTAACAAAACAAGCATTCGTAGATGCTTTAAAAGAAATGTCTTTATTAGAAATTAAAGAATTAGTAGACGGATTAAAAGAAGAATTTGGTATTGACCCATCAGCAGTCGCAGTTGCATCAGGTCCTGCAGCAGCAGCTGAAGTTGAAGAAAAAACAGAATTCAACGTCATCTTAAAATCATTTGGTGACAAGAAAATCGAAGTTATTAAAGTTGCTCGTGCAGCTACAGGTTTAGGTTTAGTAGATGCTAAGAAATTAGTTGAAACTGCTGACGCTGTCATTAAAGAAAACGTTAAGAAAGATGAAGCAGACAAATTAAAAGCTGACTTTGAAGCAGCTGGAGCAGTCATTGAAATTGCTTAATTTGTTTTAAATGGATGTTTAAAAACCTGAGAGTATCTCGGGTTTTTTCACTTCTTTTTTATAGGTGAATTTATGTCGCATTACTTTAAAAATGATCCCAATTTAAAAAGTGAAGAAACCATGTATCAAGTCAATTTATTTGATCATAACTTTAGTTTTATATCAGATAAAGGTGTCTTTAGCAAAGAACATTTAGATACAGGTTCACATGCATTGATTACATATATAGATATACCAAGTACAGCCAAAACTATGCTTGATGTTGGTTCTGGTATTGGTGTCATTGGTATCATCTTAAAAAAAGTATTTCCAGATGTGGAAGTTACTCAAATAGATGTCAATCAACGGGCATTAGAATTGAATGAAAAGAATAATAAATTAAACAATGTTGAAACATTGGTTTATGCATCAGATTTATTTAGTAATGTTGGCAAAACATATGATGTTATTGTATCTAACCCGCCGATTCGTACAGGTAAAGCTACAATATACAGTTTATATAAAGATGCCTATAAACATTTAAACAAGCAAGGTTCACTTTGGATTGTCGTTAGAAAAGACCAAGGTGCAAAATCGACGATTGATTATTTATCGACAATATACGATAAAGTTGATCTCGTTAAACGACATAAGGGTTTTTATGTGATACAAGCACAAAAACATTAAAAGATAGTTTTAACATTGACACTATTGTGTACATTATGGTAAAATTATAAAATGCATAGAAATGGGTTATTTATATATATTTATATATAAATTAAACCAAATTGAGAATTTTAAATAACGATAGGAGTGTGGATTCATGAGTTATAAAACCGTAAAGTACGGAAAAAAAGCAGAACGACGTGATTATTCGAAAATGGTACATCAGGTTGAACTGCCGAATCTTATCGAGATACAAACGAAATCCTTTGACGAGTTTGTAAAAACAGGTATTGATGAGCTATTAAAAGATATTTCACCGATTGAAGGACACAATGGTGATTTAAAACTCTACTTTGAGGAGAGTTCATTATCCGAACCGAAGTATTCTACTATTGAAACCAAAATACGTGACCTAAATTATTCTAGACAGTTATCTGCTAGAGTTAAATTAGAAAACGCGATCACAGGTGAAGTAAGAGAATCCACCGTATTAATGACAGATCTGCCTATGATGACACCATCAGGGACTTTTATCATTAATGGCGCTGAACGTGTTGTGGTATCACAAATCGTACGTTCATCTGGTGTATATTACACATCTGAGTTGGATAAAAAATTAAACCAAATTAAGTTCTCTGCACAAGTCATCCCAACACGTGGTGCTTGGATAGAGTATGAGCAAGGGTCTAAAGAAATTTTATATGCGAAATTAGATCGTTCAAAAAAGGTGCCTTTAACGACCTTTATTAGAGCATTAGGGTTTACAACTAAAACGTCTATTGAAGAAACATTTGGTCGTTCAAGTCTAATGACAAACTCATTTGACAAAGATGAGACAAAATCACCTAATGAAGCGGTTATTGACCTTTATTCTAAATTACGTCAAGGTGAGAAAGTACCTGCAGATGCAGCGCGCGAATTCATTAGAATGCGTTTATTTGACCCAAGAAGATATGATCTAGCTAAAGTTGGACGTTATAAGTTCAATAAGAAGTTGGATGTTTTATCACGTGCTGAAGATACATATTTAGCAAATGATATTTTAGATCTTAATGGTAATGTATTCGTTGCTAAAGACACACATTTAACAAAAGATGTCATCGATCTATTAGATAAGAACCGTGATTTATTTAGAAAACAATTAATTACAAAAGAAAACAACTTACAAAATGAAACTGCTGATGAAATATTAGCAACAACCTTACCAGAAGGTGGTAATACTTTATATGCTAAAGAAAATGTTATCAACTTAAAAACTGGTGAAGTATTAGTTAAGAAAAATGAAGCAATCACTGATGAAGTTTTAACAACCTTAAGAAAAAACAGACATTCTGTTGATGAGAAAGTTATTAAATACTTCTTAACAGAAGATGTCTATCAAAAAGAAGCATTACGCCAAGGCGTCATTGCTGAAGTTTTAGATGTATACATTTTTGATGATGCGGGCGATAAATCAAATAATATCCGTATTATTGGTAGTGACCAAAGAGAAGATAGAATATTTGTTGCAGTATCTGATATTGTTGCAAGTATTTCATATTACTTAAATCTTTATGAAGGTTTAGGTAATGTGGATGATATTGATCACTTAGGTAACAGACGTCTAAGATTAATTGGAGAACTCTTAAAAAATCAATTTAGAATTGGTTTAGCAAGAGCTGAAAAGAATATTAAAGACAAAATGTCTACAACAAACTTTAATGATGCAACACCTGCAAATGTGATTAACATGACACCACTTGTTGGTGCAATTAAAACATTCTTTGGTTCATCTCAATTATCACAGTTCATGGATCAAATTAATCCACTTGC
>JBAYTJ010000097.1:0-4683 GCA_041675665.1 Acholeplasma sp.
CAATCTGTACAATACTTTAGTAAGAAAAATGGGGATCAATTACCAAGTGGTGTCAATGAACAAATTAGAGTATATGTGGCTAAAAAGCGTAAGATCACTGAAGGTGATAAGATGGCTGGACGTCATGGTAACAAAGGTGTTATCTCTAAGATTTTACCAAGAGAAGATATGCCATATTTAGAAGATGGTACATATGTTGATATTATGTTAAACCCACTAGGGGTACCATCACGTATGAATATTGGACAAATCTTGGAAATCCACTTAGGTATTTCAGCTCAAAAATTAGGTATTAAAGTTGCATCTCCAGTATTTGATGGTGTCACAAACGATGAGTTAGCCGCTATTATGGAAGAAGCTGGCGTTGCACCAGATGGTAAGACCACATTATATGATGGTCGTACCGGAGAAGCTTATAACAACCGCATTTCAGTAGGTGTTATGTATATGATTAAACTATCCCACATGGTTGATGATAAACTCCATGCAAGAAACGTTGGTCCATATACACTTGTAACACAACAACCAATGGGTGGTAAAGCTCAAAATGGTGGACAACGTTTTGGTGAGATGGAAGTTTGGGCATTATATGCATATGGTGCTGCACATACATTACAAGAAATGTTAACCATTAAATCAGATGATATGATTGGACGTAACAAAGTGTATTATGCAATCACACACGGCCAAGAAATACCAAAAGCAAGTATTCCAGAATCCTTTAGAGTATTAACAAGAGAACTACAAGCATTAGGCTTATACGTTGAACTTATCGATGCGAATAAGGGAGAAAATGAGGCGATTAAATCTTTAGTAGATAATTCGTCCAAAGGTTTTAACAAAGGGAGGTTTTAATCATGGCTAAAAACGAAGTATTATCGTTACCTGTAGAGTCTTTAAAACTCAGTCAAACCGCTTTAGATAGATTAAAACTATCCGGTATTGCTAGGTTAGAAGATTTCAACACATTTAATTTAAAAGAACTTCAAATGTTATTAGGTGATTCTTTTGGTGAAGTCCTTCCTACGTTAATCTATTATAAATTACCGAGAGATGTTAAAGATTTATCACTATCTAATGAAACTGTTTCAGTACTTGAAACGGCAGGTATTAAAGATCTAGAATCCTTAACAAGATATGATAAGTCAACACTTTACCATATCTTCAAAGAAGATGAATTTTTACTTAAAGAAATCAATGATTTATTTGAATTATATAATGAAGTCAAACTTTCAACAGATAATGTAGCACCAGAAGTGGTTGCTGAACCAGTTGTTGAAACATCTGTTGAAGACCGTGTTGCAAAAGTAATTGCACCTATACGTAAAACGTATGGTTCAAAAGCTTTCACACACTTTAAAATCAGACTTGCAAGTCCTGATGAAATTAGAAACTGGTCTTATGGTGAAGTTATTAACCATGAAACCATTAACTATAGAACATCAAAACCAGAACCAGGTGGTTTATTTGATGAACGTATTTTTGGACCTACAAGAGATTACCAATGTGCGTGTGGTAAAAAACAAACCGTAAACAAAGGACAAATCTGTCCAAAATGTGGTATTGAAATTACTGAATCTAAAGTACGTCGTGAACGTATGGGACATATTAACTTAGAAGCACCTGTTGTGCATACATGGTATTTAAAGAATTCACCTTCTAGACTTGCTATACTTTTAGGTATAAAAGCAAAACAATTAGAAGAAGTTGTATATCATGCAAGTTATATTGTTACAGATCCCGGACAAAACACACCGCTGGCTAAAAAACAAATCTTATCTGAACAAGATTATTCTTTACTTGTTGAAGAATATGGTTCAAGATTTACTGCGCTAACTGGTGCAGAAGCTGTTAAAAAATTATTACAGGACTTAGATTTAGAAAAAGAAGTTAAGAGTTTAAGAAGACGTTTAAAAACGACATCAAAACAAAAACGTGATCGCATTATTAAACGTTTAGAAGTTGTTGAAGCATTTAACCAATCCGATAACAAACCTGAATGGATGGTACTGGATGTTATTCCTGTCATTCCACCAGATTTACGTCCAATGGTACCACTTGATGGTGGACGTTTTGCAACAACTGACTTAAATGACTTATATAGAAGAATCTTAAACAGAAACAACCGTTTGAAAAAACAAAAAGAACAAATGGCACCACGCTTAATTACTAAGAACGAGAAACGTATGTTACAAGAAGCCGTTGATGCATTATTCGATAATGCGAAACGTGGTAAAAAAGCTGCTGTTGAACGTAACCGTCACTTAAAATCATTATCTGATTTATTACGTGGTAAGCAAGGACGTTTCCGTCAAAACTTATTAGGTAAACGTGTGGACTATTCTGGACGTTCAGTTATTATTGTCGGTCCAGATCTTGAAATGTATCAATGTGGTATACCACGTGAAATGGCAATTACATTATTTAAACCATTTATTTTACGTGAATTACAATTAACACATGGTGCTGAAAAGAAAAATGCAAATGCGAAATACGAAAGACGCGATGATGATACATGGCGTGCACTAGAAAAAGTCGTACGTGAACACCCGGTATTACTTAACCGTGCACCAACACTCCATAGACTGGGTATCCAAGCCTTTGAAGTGAAGTTGATTGATGGTAAAGCGATTCGTCTACATCCACTTGTAACCCCTGCGTTTAACGCGGACTTTGACGGGGATCAAATGGCTGTCCATTTACCTTTATCACCTGAAGCTCAAGCAGAAGCTAGATTGTTAATGCTTGCATCCAACAACATTCTAAACCCTAGAGATGGTAAACCAGTTGTTACACCATCTCAAGATATGGTATTAGGTAACTACTATTTAACCATTGAAGAGGCTAGAGATCGTAAGTTTGGTGATGATAAGTTAAGAGCTGAAAAGCATCAATACCTACATCGTCATGAAGGTAAATTCTTCTCATCTATTGATGAGGTTAAGATTGCTTATGAGAATAAGGATATCTCACTACATACAAGAATTATTTTAAGACCAGAAGCAATTAAAGGCACATTTACAGAAGAACAAAAACATATGTATTTAGTGACAACATTAGGTAAAGTTATCTTCAATGAAATCTTACCTGAAACATTCCCATATGTTAATGAACCTTCAATGAAAAACTTAAGTGAAAAGACACCAGATATTTACTTTATTAAAAAAGGTGTTAATCCAAAAGATGCTTTAAAATCAATTCCAACGCCAGAACCATTTAAGAAGAAATTCTTATCAATGGTTATTGCACAAATCTTTAAAGTATTCCATATTTCTGAAACATCAAGAATGTTGGATAAATTAAAAGACTTAGGCTTTAAATATTCTACGGTGGCTGGTATCACAATTTCTTATGCAGATATTAACGTTTACTCTAAGAAAAAAGAAATGATTGAAAAAACTGAAGAACAACTAACAGAAATTGAAGAATGGTTTGAAGATGGTCTATTAACAGATAGTGAGCGTCGTAAGCTTGTTATTGATAAATGGACAAATGTTAAAAACGATATTCAATCTGGTATTATGAAAGAGTTTGATAAAGATAACAATATCTTTATGATGAGTGACTCTGGTGCCCGTGGTAACGTCTCTAACTTTACACAGTTAGTCGGTATGCGTGGACTCATGAGTAACCCTAAGGGGGAAACAATTGAAGTTCCAGTTCAATCATCATTTAGAGAAGGTCTAACTGTATCTGAATTCTTTATCTCCACCCACGGTGCGAGAAAAGGTTCAACCGATACTGCGCTTAAGACCGCAGAATCTGGTTACTTAACACGTCGTTTAGTTGACGTTTCACAAGATGTTATTATTGTTGAAGATGATTGTGGTTCTAAACATGGTGTCTTTGTTGAAGCGATTAAAGATGAATCAGGTAAAGAAATTGTACCTTTATATGATAGAATTTATGGCCGCTTTGCAGCACATGATATTATTGATCCTAAAACAGGCGAATTATTAGTACCACGTAATGAAATGATTACTGAAGAACTTGGTTCTGCAATTATTAAATCAGGACTTCAAAAAGTTGAAATTAGAAGTATTATGACATGTACATCAAGTCATGGTATTTGTGCCAAAGACTATGGTATTAACTTAGCAACAAATAAACATGTTGAAGTTGGTGAAGCCATTGGTGTTGTAGCTGCTCAATCAATTGGTGAACCTGGTACACAGTTAACCATGCGTACTTTCCATACAGGTGGGGTTGCTGCTGGTGCCGATATTACTCAAGGTTTACCGCGTATTCAAGAATTATTTGAAGCACGTAATCCAAAAGGTAAAGCAACAATTTCAGAAGTACAAGGTAAAGTTAAAGAAGTATCACGTCGTGGTGGCTCCATTAGCGTTACAATATTAGATAATGCAGGTGCTGAATATAAATATACACTTGATCCAAATGTTGAATCATTGGTTAAAAAAGGTCAAGATGTTGTTGCAGGTCAAAAACTATCTAGTGGATCAATTAATCCAAAAGAGTTATTACGTGTAACGGATGTTAAAACAGCAACCAACTATATCTTAGAAGAGGTACAAAAAGTGTACCGTGCCCAAGGTGTTGAGATTTCTGATAAGCACGTTGAAGTCATTATTCGTCAAATGTTACGCCGTATTATGGTTATTATTGAAGGTGATACCAACATCTTACCTGGTACAGAAGTATCGATTGATGAATTTAGGCGTG
>JBAYTJ010000098.1:0-4636 GCA_041675665.1 Acholeplasma sp.
CTAATCCTGCTGCTTGTAAACTTCTAATTGCAGCCTCTCTACCAGGTCCTGGACCTTTAACAAATACTTCAACACGTGCCATACCGTTATCCATAGCACCTTTTGCTGCTGCTTCACTTGTAAGTTGTGCTGCAAATGGTGTAGATTTTCTTGAACCTTTAATACCTAAAGCACCTGCACTTGACCATGATATAGCATTACCTGCTGGGTCTGTGATTGTTACAATTGTATTATTAAAAGTTGTATGAATGTGTGCAATACCTGATGGTATATTTTTTCTTACTCTTCTTTTAGTAGTTTTTCTTTTTTGAGCTGCCATAATTATTTACCTACCTGTTTCTTTCCGGTAACCGCTTTTGGTTTGCCTTTACGTGAACGTGCATTATTTCTTGTATTTTGACCACGTACTGGTAATCCTTTACGGTGTCTCATACCACGATATGAACCAATTTCCATTAAACGTTTAATGTTTAATGTTGATTCTCTACGTAAATCACCTTCAGTAACGATTTTTGCGACTTCGCTACGGATTGCTGATAATTGATCGTCGTTTAAATCTTTAACGCGAACATCTTCTGATACATTAGCATTTTTAAGTACGTCTTGTGCAGTACTTTGACCAATGCCATAAATATATTGTAACGAGATAACCACTCGTTTTTGAGTAGGGATGTCTACCCCTGCAATTCTTGCCATAGTTTAATCTCCTTAACCTTGTCTTTGATTGTGTCTTCTATTTTTTTTATTG
This sequence comes from Acholeplasma sp., assembly GCA_041675665.1. Classification (GTDB taxonomy): domain Bacteria; phylum Bacillota_I; class Bacilli_A; order Acholeplasmatales; family Acholeplasmataceae; genus Acholeplasma. The sequence continues at coordinate 749 of JBAYTJ010000098.1, forward strand.
ATCACATAAACGCGACCTTTACGGCGCACAATGATGTCATCGGCGCTGCGTTTTTTAACTGATGCTTTAACTTTCATTTTAATTGCTCCTTATTTTTTACGGTACGTAATGCGACCGCGTGTTAAATCATATGGTGATAACTCTACAGTTACTTTATCACCAGGTAAAATGCGTATGTTGTGGATACGGATTTTACCAGATACGTGTGCTATAACGGTATGTCCGTTATCTAGCTCAACTATAAATTTTGTGTTCGGTAAAATTTCTTTGACCTTTGCTTCTACTTCTATTAAATCTTCTCTTGCCATAATTACTCCTTTGCTTTCGAAAGTACTTCATAACCGGTTTCGGTTACAACGACTGTATGCTCGAAATGTGCACTATATGTTTTATCTTGTGTAATGGTAGTCCAACCATCTTTTAAAATACGAATTTTTTTCGTACCTATATTGACCATTGGTTCCACACAAAATGTCATCCCGGGTTTTAATGTCACGCCAAATGGTTCAAATCCATAATTTGGAATTGCTGGTTCCTCATGTAGACTTTGCCCAATACCATGACCTGTGAACTCTTCAACAATGCCATAGCCATGTGGTCTAATGGTTTGTTCAACTGCTTTGGAAATATCATTTACACTATTACCTGGTTTAATTGCTTCTAAACCATTCCATAATGCTTGTTCAGTCACTTCTAATAATTTTTTAACTTCATCTGAAATGATTCCGACCGGATATGTCCAAGCTGAGTCCGCGTGATAACCTTTATAGTTTACACCGATATCAAGTGATAAGATGTCACCACTTTTTAGTACCTTTTTTTTAGAAGGTATACCATGGATCACAACTTCATTCACGGATGTACAAATCGATCCGTCAAATCCTTGGTATCCTTTAAACGATGGTGTTGCATCATTATCTCGTATGAATTTTTCTGCGAGCATATCAAGCTCATGTGTGGTAACACCTGGCTTAATATGAGGGATTAAATGTGCCCTCGTACGTGCCAAGATGTCACCAGCAGTTTTCATGAGTTCAATTTCTCTAGAACTTTTTATTGTAATCATTATTGCTCCAGAATTTCTAATATGTCTTTAGTAATTGCCTCTAGTTTGCGATTACCATCAACATCCACTAGTAAGTTCTTATTTGCATAATACTTAATTAATGGAAATGTTTCTTCTTTATAAACGCTTAAGCGTCGACTGATTGTTTCTTTTTGATCATCTTTTCTTTGTATTAATGTTGCACCATCATTATCACATATACCAGCTACTTTAGGTGGGTAATTATCAATATGATAAATTGCGCCACATACCGGACATGTTCTTCTGCCTGTAATACGCTTTATGATAACCTCATCTGAAGATGAGATATTTAATACCACATCAATTTCAAGTTGACTCTTCATCAATAAAGTATCTAAGAACGTTGCTTGTTCAGGTGTTCTAGGGTAACCATCAAAGATGAATCCCTTTAGAACATCATTTTTACTTAAACGCTCTTCAACCATTTGATTGGTCACATCATCAGGTACTAATAAACCTTGGTCTGTATACTTTTTAGCTTCCATACCGAGTGTTGTTTCGCCTTTAATGTGTGTTCTAAACATATCACCGGTTGATATGTGCGGTATATTTAATGCTTCTGATATGAGTTTTGCCTGTGATCCCTTGCCTGCCCCAGGAGGGCCAACAAATATCATCCGTGTTTTCATTAGAACAATCCTTGATACGTCTCTTGATTCGCTTGTGCTTCAAGTTGTTGTGTTGTATCTGCAGCAACCCCGACAACAATTAAGAGTCCAGTACCACCTAAGGTGATGGTTGCAGCTTCTGCACCAACAAATCCGAATACCCATGCAGTAATAATTGGTAATGCAGCTAATATAACTAAGTATACTGTGCCGACAACTGTTACTTTAAATAGAATTCTAGCGATATAGTTTTTAGTATCATCTCCTGGTCTAACACCCGGAACATATGCATTTGATTTTGATAAGTTATCAGCAATCTTATGCGGGTTTGTCACCATGAATGTATAGAAGAATGAGAATGCGATGATTAAGATGATATATACGATAAATCCAAGTGGTTCTTGATAGTTAAAGATTGCATTAACCCATGATGCAGTACCTGCACCAACACTACCTTCTAAGAAACCAATAATGGATAATGGAACAGATAACAATGTGGATGCGAAGATTACAGGTAATACCCCAGCAGAGTTAATCTTTAATGGGATATTGGAATCTGTTTTCGTCTTGCCACCTTGTCTATTTGCATAATTTATAGGAATCTTACGTTTCGCAATGTTCATATAAACAACACCTAGTAAAATAGCTACATATAATAAGAGTATCAGTACATACATTAAGATGTCTGTCCATTCACCCGTACCTAAGTATTTATTTGATAAGGTTGTAATCATAATTGGAATTGATGTTAAAACACCAACTGCAATTAACATTGATGAGCCATTACCAATACCTTTAGCTGTAATTAAATCAGCTAGCCAAATTGCAAATGCAGAACCTGCAGTTACAACCATTGCCATATAAAAGTATGTGAAGAATCCACTATCGACACCAACTTGAATTTGTGAACCTCTAACACCTGTACCAAGTATTAATAATAAACTTTGTGCAAATGCTAAGACCAGTGCTAGGTATTTTGTTACACGTTGTGTTTTCGCTTTACCAGTATCACCTTGTTCTTGCCACTCTTTCATTGTTGGAACGACTGTTTGTAATAATTGTACTGCAATGGATGCAGTAATATAAGGTGAAATCCCTAGAGATAACACACTAAAACGTGACAATGCTTGCCCTGTATAGCTATTTAAAATACCTAGGAACCCCGAAGACCATGTATCATTGCTTCTAAATAGATCAATGTTAAACAATGGAATCGGAATGTAACTTGCGACTCTAAATATAAAGATAAGTAATAATGTCATACCCACGCGGGACATAACCGAATTATTTGCTAATACATTTTTTATGCGCTGCCACATTTTAAATCACCTCGATTGTTCCACCAGCTGCTTTGATTGCTTCTTCAGCACTGTTTGAAAATTTATTTGCTTTAACAGTTAGTTTCTTTTCTAATTGTCCGTCAGCTAAAATTTTAACGCCTGATAATACTTTAGAAATTAATTTCGTTTGTAAGAGTAATTCAGGTGTAACGACAGTACCGTCTTCAAAAACATTAAGTTCTTTGGTATTTACAATCGCGTATTCTTTTCTCGTGTGGTTGTTAAATCCACGTTTAGGAATACGTTGGAAGAAAGGAATTTGTCCCCCTTCAAATCCTGGACGTACACCGCCACCAGATCTTGCTTTTTGACCCTTATGTCCTTTACCAGAGGTTTTACCTGTACCACTACCTGGTCCACGACCTAAACGTTTCTTAGAGTGTCTAGCCCCAGGGACTGGTTTTAAATTGCTTAATAACATGGTTTGCCTCCTTATTCTTTTTCCACTTCAACTAAGTGACCAATTGTATTGATCATCCCGTTGATAGCGTCGTTGTCAATTTTTGAAACACTTTGTCCAATTTTTCTTAAACCGAGTGCGTGAGCGGTTTTAACTTGGTTTGGACGTCTACCAATCAATGATTTTTTTAATGTAATCTTTAACATAACAATTACACCAAGTTCTCAACAGAAACGCCACGTAGCTTAGCTACTGATTCTGGAGTTCTTAAAGATTCTAAACCTTGGAATGTAGCACGCACTACGTTAATTGCTGTTTTAGAACCTAATGATTTACTTAATACGTCATGGATACCTGCTAAGTCAAAGATCACACGAGCTGCACCACCTGCAATAATCCCAGTACCGGGAGATGCAGGTCTCATTACGATACGACCACCACCGAAGACACCTA
>JBAYTJ010000099.1:0-4606 GCA_041675665.1 Acholeplasma sp.
AAGTTTTAGGTGCCGGGATGGTACATCCTAATGTTTTATCAATGGGTGGGTATGATCCGGATAAAATGAGTGGGTTTGCTTTTGGTATTGGTATTGAGCGTATTGCAATATTAAAATATCAAATAGATGATATCCGCCAATTTTATACAAATGATTTACGCTTCTTAAATCAGTTTAAAGGAGTCTTATAATGTATATACTAGAAAATATTTTAAAACAGTTTATTGAAGTACCAGATAATCTATATGAAGTAACAAACCAACAAATCATTGAAGTCGATGATTATTTAGCGTTAAATCAATCAACAAAGTTAGTTGTTGGTTATGTTGAAACATGTGTTAAACATCCAAATGCGGACAAACTTAACTTAACAACAGTAAATATAGGTCATGAGATTTTAAATATTGTTTGTGGTGCAGCAAATGTCGCTGCTGGACAACATGTGATCGTTGCGCAAGTTGGAGCTGTATTACCAGGTAACTTTGAAATCAAGGCTGCTAAGGTCCGTGGGGAACAATCCAATGGTATGATTTGTTCATTAACGGAATTAGGATTTGATGAAAAATATATCACAAGTGACTATAAAGATGGCATTTTCTACTTCAAGACAAACGTCAAACCTGGGGATGATGCACTTAAATCACTCGGTCTTGAAGGTAAGAAACTGCTCTTAGGTTTAACGCCAAATAGAGGGGATTTACTATCTCATTTAGGATTTGCTTATGATTTGGGTGCAATGTTAAACAAGAAGGTCCAAGTACCTAAACCAAGTTTTAAAACAGTAGATACTAAAAATGACATTCAAATTAAAATTGATACAGATGGTTGTTTACTCTATGATTTACGTGTTATGGATGTTGTTATTAAAGAAAGTCCATGGTGGTTAAAAAATGCGCTTATTGAATCGGATATACGACCAATCAATAACGTTGTTGATATAACAAATTATATTTTAATCACATATGGAACACCACTGCATGCATTTGATGCAAATAAAGTAAAGACGGATCAAATAGTTGTGCGTCAAGCTAAAAAAGGTGAGGTTGTTGTTACACTAGATGAGGCAAAGCGTACCTTAGAATCAAATGATATTGTCATTACAGATGGTCAAAAACCAATTGCCTTAGGTGGTGTTATGGGTCTTTTGGAATCTGGCATAGATGATCACACAACCAAAATCATGTTAGAAGCCGCACAATTTGACCCTAAAATGATTGCAGCTACATCTAAAAGATTAGGCTTAAGAAGTGATTCCTCATTGCGTTTTGAACGTGGTATTGACCAAGTAAGAGTCCGTCAAGGGTTAGAAGCAGCAACACAACTACTGGTTGAGATTGCTGATGCAAAGGTTTATAGTGGTATTTCATCGAACTTAAAAATTAAAGATGAAAACCCTTGGATTCATTTAAACTTAGATAAGGTAAATAACTTATTAGGAACTACCTTAAATCAAACTGCATTAGATGATATTTTAGCAAGATTAGGTTATGAAACAGCAATCGAAAAAGAAAGACTTCTTGTTAAGGCACCTGGCTACAGAAAAGATATTCTAATTGAAGCAGACGTCACTGAAGAAGTCATACGTGTTTATGGATATCACAAAATTGAAGGCAAAAGACTACAACCAAATTCATTAGGTGAACTCACATTTAAACAAAAAAACATTAGAAATATAAAAAATATGTTAGCTGGTTTAGGGTTAAATGAAGTTATTAATTATAGTCTAGTTTCCCAAGATGACATCGAAGATTTTCCGATGATTGGCAAATCTGTTGGTGTCTTAATGCCACTTAGTGATGAACGTAACTGTTTACGACAATCACTTATTCCAGGACTACTTAAAAACTTAAATTATCATTTATCACGTCAAATGAACAATATCAGTATCTTTGAGATTGGACATGTATTTGCAGAAGGTAATGAAAAAAATCATTTAGCTATTTTATTAAATGATAAGTTTTTAGAATCAAACTATTTAAAACAAGACATTCAAGTTGATTTCTTTACCATAAAAGGTATTTTAAATAATATTGCTACGCTTTTAAATGTGACATTAGATTTAAAGAAGACGAGCCGTATCAAAGCGCTACACCCTGGTATTCAAGGTGATATATACTTTAATGATACCGTTGTTGGTGTCATTGGTAAAACACATCCATTAACGGATAAAGCATATGATGTAAAACATGCATATGTCTTAGAACTGGATTTAACACGATTAATAGAACATAATCCACAAATGGTTTTTGAATCTATTTCTAAATATCCATCGATACAAAGAGATATATCATTTATCGTATCAAAGACATATCCAGTCAGTGATATTCTAACCATTATCCATCAAACTGCTAGAAAACTATTGACAAATGTTGAGGTCTTTGATGTCTATGCAGGGCCAAGTATTGAAGATGGATACCATTCATTAGCAATCTCAATGACCTTTAACAACAAAGAAAAAACATTGGAAAAACAAGATGTTGAAAAAGCACTTAAATCCATTCAAAATAGATTAGAATTCAATTTTAAAGCCGTATTTAGAGCGTAAGTTGATTTTTTAAACCATATCAAATTTAATAAAAATCTTGTATAATAACAAGTGAGGAATATAATTATGCTAATATATGATTTAACTTATGACGATTTAGAAGACTTTATCGTTGAACATGGCTACAAAAAATATAGAGCTGATCAAATTTGGAACTGGCTTTATAAACAAAAGGTTGATGCATTTAGTGAAATGAATAATATCCCAGAGGATATCATTCAATTGTTAAGTGATTCTTTTACCTTTGCAGGTTTAGAAACTGTCATTAAAAATACCAGTGCTGATGGTACAATTAAGTTTCTATTTGATCTTAAAGATAGTAATTTAATAGAAACCGTACTAATGGAACATAACTACGGTATGAGTGCTTGTGTAACGACACAAGTTGGTTGTAACATTGGTTGTAGTTTTTGTGCATCTGGTGTCTTAAAGAAAAAAAGAGATTTAACCGCAGGAGAAATTGTTGCACAAATTATTCGTGCTGAAAAAGAATCTGGCGTACGCGTTTCTAGTATAGTAATAATGGGTATTGGTGAACCTTTTGATAACTATAAGAACTTTGTTAACTTTATTAATATCATTAATCATCCAAAAGGCTTGGCTATTGGTGCTAGACATATTACAGTATCTACATCTGGGCTTGTACCTAAGATTAAAGAGTTTGCACATTTAGGTGTACAGGTTAATTTAGCTGTATCACTACATGCGCCTAATAATGAAATACGTTCGAAATTAATGAAGATTAATGACCGCTTCAAAGTTGAAGAAGTGATTGATGCCATTAAATATTATATCCATGTAACCAATCGCCGAGTGACAATTGAATATATTATGATTCAAGAATTAAATGATAGTGAAGCAACAGCGCTTGAACTGGCTAAATTATTAAAGGGTATGAATGTGTATGTCAACTTAATCCCTTACAATACAGTCAAAGAAGCGCCATATGAGCGTTCAAGTCTTGAAAGACGTCAGGCATTCCATAAAGTCTTAAAAGATAACAAAATTACAGCTATTTTAAGAAAAGAACAAGGTCATGATATTAATGCAGCATGTGGCCAATTAAGAAGTCAAAACTTATAAGGAGATTTAGGTATTTTTGGATAAAGCACGTATTGTAAAGTTAATCGGTGGATTATATAGATTTAAGAACTTAAAAACTGGTGAAGTTTTTGAAGGTTATGCAAAGGGCAAATTTAGAAAAATGCGTGTTGAAAAAGACTCAAGTTTTAATAAAAATGTCACCATGAAAACAAAAAAAGATGTCAAAGACATCATTTTAAGTCCTAAAGTAGGTGACATTATCTATTATAGTTTTGAATCTGATCAATATATGATCACAGATGTTTTAGAAAGAAAAAATGAACTACAACGACCGGATGTAGCAAACGTTGATCAAGTTTTACTTGTATTTTCTGCAGTGCGTCCTGATTTTAGTTTCAACTTACTCGATAAATTCTTAGTTATATTAGGGTATCATGAATTAAGACCAGTGATTGTTGTATCCAAAATAGATTTAATGACACCTGATAGCCTAGATAGCTTAAAAATAGATCTAAAATTTTATGAAAAGTTCTATAACATTCATTATGTTAATAGTAAAGCACGCATAGGTATTGACACTTTAGAAGGCATATTTAGTGATAAAGTGACCATATTAGCGGGTCAAACGGGTGCAGGTAAGTCTACACTCTTAAATGCATTAAGACCCGAATTGGAACTTAAAACACAGGAAATATCGTTTGCGCTTGGTCGTGGAAAGCATACGACTAGACATTCAGAACTCTATGATTTTGGTGGTGGCTATATTTGTGATACACCAGGCTTTAGTAAGGTCGATTTTGAATTTCATGATCATACCATTTTAAAAGACTATTTCATAGATTTTAAAGCCTATAGTGATCAATGTAGATTTGGTCATAGTTGTCTACATTTAAGCGAACCAGGATGTATGGTTAAAGAAAAATTAGAGTCTAAGGAAATTTTACAATCAAGATATGAAAGTTATTTAAATTTCATAGAAATATTAAAAATGAGAAAAGAAAAGTATTAGGAGGGGAC
>JBAYTJ010000100.1:0-4383 GCA_041675665.1 Acholeplasma sp.
CATCACTTTCAGCACGTGCGTTTTGCGATTTAATTTGAATCGTTGATTGTGCTAAATCTTTAGAAATTAAATCATAGTTTTTTTGATAACGTTCTTTTAATGCATTAAATTGATTATATGCAACCGGTAGCAATGTTGGATACTTTTGGTTCCATTCTTTTTGTTCTTTAAGATATGTAGATAACGCCTCACGTGAGGTCTCAATTTGTTCTAGAATACGTGTTTTTTCACTACGTAGATCAGCCATTTGATCAGCCAACTTTTCAAAGTCTAAACGGAGTTGACGTTTCTTGTTACGTTCTTCATCCAGTTGTGTTTCTAACTGGGCAATCTTTGGATTACCAGATAGATTTGCAACCTTTTGTTCTAACTCAATATATTCTTTTCTCGTTTGCTTAATGGATTCAAAATATCTAATTTGATTAGAAGATACTAAATGTGTCAGTTTAGATTGTTGTAACAATCTTAACGCTTTTTGGTTTTTCTCTAATAGATTTGTTACTTTATCTAAATCATTTTTAAGTTCTGAAACAAGTTTCATATCCATTTCAACTTGTAATGCAGTCGATGATTGTCCAATATAAGGTACTTGATATAAATTAGGATTAATTTGACGCGCTGTATGATTGGCATAAGTCATCGCTGATTTTGTAATTGATCTAGAATGATTCTTTAAATCATTTAAGTTTTCAACCGTGACAACATAACCCATGGTCATGTTGACATAGTTTTTAGCATATGGATGATCAGTTTCAACTTTTGCAGCCAGTGAGTTTGGTAAGTGTGTTGTATACTCACCAATTTTTGCAGTATTGACTAACCCGACCCCATAAATTGATAATTCATTTTTAACACGGTCATAAACTTCAAGTGCATCATTAAAGTATAATGGATCAATAATCAAATCAAAACGACGGGTATTTAAATAGCCTTCTAAAGCATCGCGCCATGATTCATCCTTGACTTCAATTAAATCAGAAAACGGTCGAACACGTATATCTTTTTTATAGTAGCTTGATAATTCTTCATTAATCTTATCCATTAAACTTTGAACATTTCTTGGATAAGTCTTCACATTTTTTCTTAACGCATTTAATCTGTTTTCAGCAATACGCAAGTCATTTAATATGGTATTTCTTTGTTTTTCCAAGTCTGATTTTTCAATATTTAAGGCATTCAAATAACCACTTGCTGCAGATTGTGCGCCTTCAATGTAGCTACTTAGTTCTAAAGTATTTGAATTTTCTTCATTACCTGAGTAATATTTTAAAAATGCTGAAATGTTGGTATTTGGATTGAGTTGTACAAAATCTCTATATAAATCCAACTCTTTATTTAAAGTTTGTTTTAAATCACCAACAATTTCTTTTTGTTCATTGTACTGATTACCCTTTTTAGCAAGCTGTTCTTTAAGATTTGAAAGGGTACGTGTGATATCATCATTTTGTCTAGATGTTTCAAGTTCTAAAATTGAATCATCATTTTCAGAAATTTGCTTATCTAAATCTTCTTTTTGACGTTTTAACACATCATACTTAGCATTGACCTTATCCAGTAAATCTTCTGAATGTGTTAAAAACGTTTCTCTTTTTTCAATGAAAGACATTTGATCAATAATTTCATTAATTGTTATTTGTTCCAAGTTTTGATTTAATGATTCACCTAATGTAATAATTTTATCTAATTTTTCTAACTTTTCCCTATCTAAACGAATTTGACCTTCAACACGTTTAAGTTGTGTAACGTTATTTTTTAGACTTTGAATATCAATTGGATCATCATCTAATAAAAACTCAAAAACAAATGATTGTAAATCAATCGGTCTAAATGCTAATGCTTTAGGTAATATTTTAGAATATTTTTTAGCATCAATACCAAAGTATTTGGCTAATTGGTCACGGTATGCACGTTGGGTATCAAATGGTGCAAAATCAATAGAAAGTGTTTTTAAATATGCTTTCATTGAACGGTAATCTCTTGGTGTTTTCTTATCCATGAATATACCATCATGTATATTCATGTTTTCCAGTAAGTAAAATCTTTCTTTTAAATTACCCATTTTTGGTAATTCTAAAATGGAACCAATAATTCCAAATGCATCATTTTGTTCGTCATAAAACTCTAGTGCAACATGTGTAATTACATCCCCTGAACGAATAAATTCTTTATTCTCAGCACCAATGCGACCACGTACATAACCTTCAAGGGTACGTCTGGCATCATCGGTTGCTGCAATATTAAATTTAGCGCCTGATTTACCACCTACAAGTAGGTATTGTAAAGCATCCAGTAAAGTTGATTTACCAGATCCGTTTTCACCAGAGATCAGTGTGTTGCCATCAATTTTGATGGTTTGGTCTGTAAATAAGTGCCAGTTAATTAGCTTAATCTTCGTCAGTTTCTTCAACGTCACTACCTCCTTTAACATAATCGTCAATGTGATCTAATAAATCTTTAATGGTATCTGTTCTTACAACAAATAATATAGTTGGATATATTTTTATACGTGCATCATCATTTAATCTTCTATCCATATAGTCAATGATGTTATAGTTTCTTAAAAGTTGTAAACTAGGTTTTAATGTTTCTTTGGTCATACGTTTATTATCAAGATAGCCAACCTTAGCTAACTCATCATGAATTTCAGATAAATAGATCTCTACATTTTCATCTAGTGTAATGACATCCATCTTAGATTGATAAATCATTCGGATAACCAGCAATAAAATACTCTCAGCTTTTTTTAATCTTAAATGATTAAAGTTTGACATGTTTTTAATATACAAAACCTCTTCATGACGCTCAATTACAAGTTCAAAATCAGATAAACTAAAGTATGCATCAAATATTTCTTTATACGCTAAAACAAAACGGTAGTCATTGGCATCAGCTATCTTTTTTCTCGTTATAAAATTCACTTGTAAAAGTTTATTTACAATTCTAGAAAAAACTGTTTTTTCCGCTTCTTTTAATACTACAAATTCTTCATTTAGTCTTTTAAGTGCTTGGTTTTTGTTCATCATAAGCGTTTTCCTTTAACATATATTTCAAAGTCCGTAAACTTAATATTACCAATACGTGTATCATAGTTTAATAACTTCACATCATAGATCATACCAATGGATTTACTGAACAAGAAAATGAGTATCAACTTCACAAAATCATCATTTGATTCTAATTCAATTTGACTAGCAAGTATTTTATTGTTTTCACCTAAAATATATGCTACAAAATTATTAATTTCTTTTTTAGAGAAGATATTTGCTTTTAATAAATTTGCCATCTTACGTTCTTTAACTTCATCTGAGATATCTTGATCATAATCAATAGCTTCTGCAACAGCATCAACCCTAGGACGCCTAACAGATTGTAGCGAGTTTTCATCTAGGTTTCTTGCTCTAAATAAGTTAAATATTTGACTATAACCAATTTTCTTATCACTTAATATGACTTTAAATAGTCTATTCATTAAACCGTCTAAGTCTTCAGAAGTATTGGTTAAAAACATAATCTTTGATGCTGCAGCGTTAATATATAATTCATTTTTAGCATCAATACCATCAATTAAATATTCTATGGAATCAATTGAATTTTTAATATACCTAATGCGCATTTCAACATAGTTATAAGCATCATTAAATTCAAGCGCTTTTCTTTTTTCTAAGGCTTGATTGGCCATCGTATCCATAAACGAATCATTTTGGTATATATTGGAAATATTTTCCAAAATGCTACGCTTATACCTTGGTAGTGAGTCGGTAGTTTTCAAGTGGTAGTATGCACTATCAAAAAAGTTTGTTTTATAGTCAACCAACAAACGTTCTAAAACGTTTTGAAGATCATCCTTTTTTTGTTTTTTGACCAAATCAAAATAATAACGATAGATATTTGCTTTAAGTGTTTTAAGCTTTCTTAAAACATCCTCTAACTTTTTATAAGCTTGATCAATTATGGTTAAACCATCTAATATATCAAAAGATGATAAAAGAGAATACACGGTATATATTTCACCGGTATACTCACTTTCTTCACCTACCTGAATACGTTTTAGTAAATCAATAATTTTAATAGAGTAATCGAATAAGTTTAATGATGTTTTATAGTCCCCTAATTCTTCTTCACCTAACCAACCATTTTGCTTGAGAATGTTAATCACTGCAACAGATTTTTGGCGTGGTGTTGCTGCCATATCATCGTCTGCATTAAAGTCTTCTTTAAGTTCATCAAAATAGTCTATTAATTTATCTATAACAAAGCTTCTTTCACCTTGAAATGCGTTTTCAATAGAGTTGGTGGCATCATATATAATAAAGAGACAATCGACATATATATGTTTGTTTGGAGAAGATAACACATTAAATAATGTGTCTGGGATGTTATCAA
>JBAYTJ010000101.1:0-4335 GCA_041675665.1 Acholeplasma sp.
AAGTTAAGTTTCGTATCAGAAACTTATTTAGTTAACTTTTTACAAGCGATTGGTTTAAGCATTCCACGTAAACTACGTATGAAGGTTTTAACAGAAGTATTAAAAGACTCTGTTAAACGTACCATTGAAGAGCGCAAGTCATTAGCAGATGAAATGGGTTATAGACTAACTTGGTTTAGTAAGTTTACTGATACGCAATTAGTTAATTTACTTGAATGGTATAAATCACCATCTTTAGGTAACCACTACTTATTAGGATTTTGGAAAGATTTACTAAACTTTATGGTTCTAAAAGGTGTTGGTGATAGTGATTTAGAACGCTTGTTTAAAGAGGCTGAAGCAGCTGAAAAGGCAGGTAAAAGACCAACGACCAAATCATTTAATAAAGCACTCGATGCTGTTTTATATGATGAAGCAGGTGAAATTGATGGGGTTACCCAAGAACAGTTTAGACCGGTAACTTATAAAGCCACTACCTTAACTGAACTGAGATTGATTGGTGATAAATATCATGCACCGATTCCTAAACGTCTAAAGAAAAGCGAAATGCTCCAAGTAATTTTAGATAAATTAAAAGAGCGTGAAGCGTTAACTCCGGAACTTGAAAAGAAGTTAAAGACTCAAAATATTATTTTACTAGAAAGATTTGCTAAAGATCATGATATCAAGGTTTCTACTGAACTTAAAAAAGAAGAAATCATTGAGTTTATTTTATCCAATGCAGAAGAAACAAGATCAAGTTATTTTGTTCCGCAGTCACAAGAAGTTTATGAAAACTTAGATGAACCTGTGGTTAAAAAAGTTGAGCCAAAACCGGAACCAAAACCAGAGCCTAAACCAATTGTTATTGAAAAAGTTGTTGATACAACACCAAATGTTATTGTCAATGCAGAACAAATTGATTATAGGCCACAACTAGATAAACTAGCTGAGACATTTAATAAACTGGCTATGAGTTTTGAACAAAAAGAGTTTTCAATTAAAGTTGAAAATAATCATGTTATGCCAGAACCGGTTGTGCAAGTAGAAAAACCACAACAAATTCAACAAGTAGAACAAGTCCCACCAAGACCACAAGCAGATAAACCGCAGAATATGATGGTTGGTCAAGAGATGTTAATTCAAGAACTATTAAAAGAAGATGACTCTGATGCGCCTGAACTTGATCCACACACAGATTTAAACCTTGATGGAGATGCACCGAAAACAATCTTTATATATAAAAAACGTTTAGGTGTATTGGCTGCATGCTTTGCACTCCTATTTGCAGCAGCGTTTGCTTGGGTAGCACTACTAGCTTTAGGCTACTTAATTGCACCATTCTTAATAGAAGCTAACCAAATGTATGCTGATTTAGATGAACTGACTCAAATGATTGTAACTTATGGATCAATTGCATTTGCAGTGATTAACCTCTATGCATTCTTAAGATTAATAATGAATCCTAAGAAGAAAGAGCTTATCTTTATTGGATCACTGACTACATTAACAGGTGTCTTGATTACTGGATTACTTGTATTTGCATCGATTGGTAAAGAAGTTAAAAAAGCAGAAAAATCAGAAACAAATGAAACGGTTAGATTAGCTGAAGCAATAGAAAAAATAAATAAGCCTGAAAAGAGTAAACGCGTTAAAAAATCAGGTGGCTTTATTAAATTTATTGTCGCACTGCTACTGATTGTCTTATTAGCATTTGTGGCACTTTATGCAATTTGGCGTTTAGACTTTACATATGGTTATGAAAACATACCATTTATCGGAGAAGTTCTAAGAGATAGCATTATTGAACCGCTATTTGGATCAGCACATAATTTATCCGCATAACGAGCGTTTATTTAAGGAAGTAACCATGGCAGACATTACAAAATATACTCCAATGATGCAACAATATTTAAAAATTAAAGAAGACTACGCGGATGCGATAGTCTTTTTTAGACTTGGTGATTTCTATGAAATGTTTTTCGATGATGCAATAGTTGCATCAAAAGTTTTAGAAATTGCTTTAACAAAAAAAGAAGCAGGGCAAACTGTACCAATGTGTGGTGTACCACATCATGCAGCCAAGGTATATATTCAAAAGCTAATTACTAAAGGCTTTAAAATTGCTATTGTTGAACAAACAACAGAAGCTGGTAAAGGTTTGGTTGAACGTGAAGTGGTTCAACTGATTACACCAGGTATGATCATTGATGATGATATATTACCTAAAAATGAATATAATTTTATAGGATCTGTTGCTTTATCTGAATTCGGGTATATTTTAAGTTATGCAGATATTTCAACAGGTGATACTTTTATCTTAAATGGTTTATCTAAACAAGCTCTGATTGATGAGGTTAGTAATTTGAAACTAAAAGAAATTGTTATGACCAATACATCAGATCAATTCTTAGTAAATTTTTTCAAGCAAAATAATATATTAATCTCCATTTTTTCAAATCAAAGTATCACAAATACACGCATGGTTAAAAATTTAGAGCTTAGAACTCTAAAAGAGGCAGGATCTTTACTCATCAACTATTTAGAACAAGCCTCAAAACTTGAATTATCACACTTAATACCTTTTGAGAGTGTTGTAGTTGACCAATATATGCGTCTTGATCGTCAAGTGTTAGAACATTTAGAGTTAACTGGATCATTAAGCGGTAACACGACATCCACATTAATAAACTGGATAGATAAAACACGAACATCGATGGGATCTAGATTACTTAGATATGAGTTGACACATCCGTTAAAGCATAAAGATCAACTTGAAAAAAGATATGATTATATTGAAGCATTTACCAATTTTGAACCAAGAAGTCAACTTGAATCAATTCTTGAACAAGTATATGATGTCAACCGATTGGTTGGACGTATTTCTAGTAATCAAACACATGCTAGAGATTTGGTACAATTAAAAATAACTTTAGGGTTAATACCTGAATTTAAACAAGCATTAACACTATATAAAGAGCCACTAATCGATCAACTCAATAGCCAAATAAATACGTTTGACACCCTATATAATGTGTTAAATAAAGCACTTGTTGATGAACCACCGCTAACAATTAAAGAAGGTGGTATCATCAAAGATGGTTATGATCAAACTCTAGATAACTATAGAAGTATTGCTAAAAATGGTGATCAATGGTTAGAAGATTTTGAGTTAGCAGAAAAAGAAAAAACAGGTATAAAAAATTTAAAGGTCGGTTACAACCGTGTTTTTGGTTACTATATAGAGGTTTCTAAAGGTAACTTACCACTCATTCAAGATGATTTTGGTTATGTTAGAAAACAAACGCTTGCCAATGGTGAACGATATATTACAGAGGATTTAAAGATTGCTGAAAGTAAGATTTTAACAGCGAAGGATAAAGCTGATAAATTAGAATATGAACTTTTTACAAAAATTAAAGATGAAACAAAAAGCTATACACATGATTTGCAAATTTTAAGTCAGATTATAGCATCTATTGATAAATATATTAGTTTATCTAAAGTTGCAGAGATGTATCAATATGTACGACCTAAACTGAATTTAAACCGTATGGTTGACATTGAAAATGGTCGTCATCCTGTTGTGGAACGTCATGTGGAGTTTATTAAAAATCATATTCATATGAAACCAAATGAAACATTTATATTAACTGGTCCAAACATGAGTGGTAAATCGACATATATGCGCATGTTTGCAGTTATTGTTGTGATGGCTCAAACAGGAATGTTTGTTCCAGCAAGTGCTGCGAATATCCCAATATATGATGCGATATTTACACGTATTGGATCTAGCGATGATATATCAGGTGGTAAATCAACGTTTATGGTTGAAATGGTTGAGGCGAATGATGCCTTAACTTATGCGACACAAAATTCACTGATTTTGTTTGATGAAATTGGTCGTGGTACAGCTACATATGATGGACTTGCGCTTGCCCAAGCAATGATTGAGTATGTCCATACTCAAATTAAGGCGCAAATGATGTTTTCTACGCACTATCATGAACTCACTAAATTAGCGCAAAAACATGACCTTATAACCAATCTTCATGTGAAGGCCATTGAGCAAAAAGATCACATGGTGTTTTTGCATCAAGTTGAACTGGGATCATCTGATAAATCATATGGTATTCAAGTTGCAGCACTTGCACATTTACCGGATCCTGTTATTAAACGTGCAAAATATTTACTTAAAAAGTTAGAAAAAGATGGTAAAGGTATTGACCATAATTTATTTATGTTTGAAGAAACTGTTGAATTAGGGACGATTATTCCACATGATGTTCAAGATTTATTGAATCAATTAAATGACATTGATATTGATCAAATGACACCACTAGATGCTTTGGTTAA
>JBAYTJ010000102.1:0-4232 GCA_041675665.1 Acholeplasma sp.
AAGGAGAGCAAGATGAAAAAGATATTTAGTATACTCGTTTTATCGGTTGTATTCATCATTAGTGGATGTTTAGAAGTTAATGATACAAATCCTGATAATTACGATGTGGATGTTCAATTAGAGATGAACTTAAATAATGAAGTTAGAGGCATTGATTTTGTTATGGATATTGATATGCCTTTAGATATGTCTGAAGTTGAAGACTTTAGATTTGTTCTACGATACAAAGTCAATGCCACCACAGAAGATTTAGATGCAAAGCTAGATCTACCTGGTACAACGACGATTACTTTTTTAGAATTAGAAGGTAGCCGGGTTATAGAAACATTAGCAGATGTTTCATTGGATTATGAAAATGATTATGTGAGTGCATATTTGGAAGTATTCTTTAGTGTTGCTAATGAATCATTTGAGTTTTCAATTGACAGTATTGTAACAACGAACCTATATGCGTTGGCACTACAATCTAGTGGTGACTTTGCAGAAGAGATTATTGAGGCAGTCAGTCCAAATGATGAATTACCAGAACTTGAATTATTTACGGATGTTGCATTAAACAATGAAGCACGTGGGTTTGATTTATCAAGTACAGTGGTTACTCAAGCGGATACTAATGATGTAATAATTGAAGCACGTGGGTTTGTTTTTGTTTTAAATGATGAAACAGAATTTACTGTACAAACAAATGGTGCAGACCTTGTTGTACTAGATATATTAGCCAATTCAGATGTTTTGGATAGTTTTGAACATACCTTAGCAGATGTATTATTTGATTATAGTTTAGATAGAATCTACTTAAGATCATTTGTAACAATTAAAGTAGGTGCGTTGACACACACTTATTATTCTAATATTTCAAACTTTACACTTTATGAGCTGGCTTTAGATACAACAGGTGACTTTGCAGAAGAAATTATTGAGGCTGTAGAATATCAAGAGCCGGATGAGACGGTGATTAGTCATGTGTCAATCCTAGTGAACACATCAGATTATGTGGTAACAAACAAACCACAGATGGTAGTGGTTAATGTTACAACCAATTACTTAATAGTAACTGTTGAAGTTATTTTAGATGATACATTGAGTTGGTCAAATCAGGTAACATTTAAGTTCAATAATCAAGTCATCCAAAGTTCAGAATATACAATCAATGGACAAACGATCACTTACCAGTTTGATGATCCAAACTGGTCAGGTATATATTGATGGGGGTACTAAAAATGAAGAAAATAACAATAATGATAACAATACTTACATTAGCTTTAATCGTTCTTACAGTGACACCAACGCTTTTGGCAAATACACCAACAAATATACCTGAAGAGAAACATGAGTTTCGTGCAGCTTGGGCATCTCATTTAATTAGTAGTATGCCTGATTATACAACAGAGGCTCAGTTTAAAGCACGCGCAACTGAAATGTTAGATATTTTAGAGTACTATAACTTTAATGCATTAATTATGCATATGCGTACGCATAATAATGCATACTATGTATCAGAACTAAGTCCTAAAGCTCAAAAGTTTGCGAATGTAGATTTTAATACATTTGATCCAATGTTGTGGTTTATAGAAGCAACACATGCACGTGGTATGGAGTTTCATGCATGGTTAAATCCTTATCGCTTAGGTACCAGCCATGTTGGTACAATGCCTTCTGAAAATCCTGCGAGTAATCCAAACAATATTTTAAGTTTTGGTGGAGGGTCTATTTTAAATCCTGGCTTACCTCATGTTAGAGCGTTTGTTTCTGATACGATTATAGAGATACTGGATAGATATCCAGTAGATGCAATACACTTTGATGATTACTTCTATATTAATTTAGGTGCTAACGGTGCAACCAGTGGTACAAATACCATACTAAATGAACCCGATCAACAAACATTTATTAGCTATAGTGATGGTTTTAATACATCCAGTGCAGCAGACAAAGCAAACTGGCGTAGACACCAGGTAAATTTAATGATTGAGTCTGTTTCAAACACGATTCAAACATTTAATGAAACCAATGATCGCCATGTACAGTTTGGTATATCACCAACAGGGATATATAAAAATGGTGATGGTGTTGTAACATATGATGCCGATGGTAAGCCTATAACAACTGGTTCAGAAACCAATGGTCAAACACATTTTTCTAGCTACTTGTTTGCTGATTCTGTTAAGTGGGCTACTGAAGGATGGATCGATTATTTGATTCCCCAAAGTTATTGGGCAGATAGTCATCCAGTAGCGAGCTATACTAAAATTATGCGATGGTGGAATGATGTCTTTAAATATTTAGATGTAAATCTATACTCTGGTATTGGTATTTATATGGCAGATAGTGGTAGTAATACGTATGGTTGGAAAACTAATCCGTATGAAATGAAAAATCAGTTAACCTATATTGAAAGCCTAGAACATGTACAAGGTACGAGTGTTTATAGTTATAACTTTGTTGATAGTGCATATAAGGGTGGTTCAGGATATTCAACAACTCAAATGAATCATGCAAAAAGCAATTGGCAACATATATCAGTTTTACCAGAACTTAGAAGTATGGCACCTGTGAACCCAGGTGTTGTAACAAATTTAAGTCATACAGATGGTATATTATCTTTTGGTGGCTTAGAAAATGCCAAACAATACTATATTTATAGGTCAAATGATGAACTTTCGTTTAGTCAATCTGAAATTGTAGGCGTCATTCGCTCAGATTCAGATATAATTAATTACCAAACAGATGATTTAAACGGCACATATCAATATGGTGTACGTGCATTGTCATTTACCAATACTTTAGGTGACCCAGCACAAATGACAGATTTAAGTGTAACAGATGGTGCCGCCATACGTGTTGGTGTCACAGAGACAAATCAAGCACTTAGATTTTATGCAAATATCGATCTATCACTAAATCCAGACGAAATAGGATTTTATATTGTAAAGGGTTTAAGTAATTTATCTGAGCTAAGTGATGTAGTGCATGAGACAAGTTCGAATACCTTTACATTAAATGGTCAAGTTGTAATGAAGGTGTCTGCAACAGATTTAGATAGTTATGGTAACTTTAATGTTGTGGTACCAAACATTTCACCAGATAATTTTAGTCAACTTTACACTGCGGTTGCATACTTTATTAAAGATGATGTAATAAACCTTTCTTATAATACAACATCTAGATCCGTACTAGAAGTTGCATATAAAATGTATTATGCAAATGAGGCAACACCTCAAATCAGCCAAATCACACAAGGTGTGAAACTATTTGGCGTGGACGCTTTTGGATCACTTTCTGTAACGGATCAATATGAAACCAATCACTTCAATCTAAAAGATGTGTTCTTAAACGATTGGAATCAAACGTTTAGTTCAAATTTGGTAGATATAACAATAGAAAGTTTCTTTGAACAAGCAAAGATAGGTAAGGTATCAGCAATCAACAGCTTATCTGGTAGTCGGTTATATCAATTCTTTAAACATGAAAGTATGTTATTAAAGTGGGGATGGTTACTTGATTATATTGAAACTATTGATTCTAAAATTTGGCCAAGTAGACAAATTGTTGCTTTAAGAGGTGATGGGACAAACCCTGAACATTCAAACATTTATGATGGACGTCATCTCATTACAACTTTAATTGGATTTTTTAATGGTACACATGCCTACGATGGATATCCAACAAATGATTTTACATCAAGAACTATGTACTCAAGTTTGGTCGACTTTAATGATCAAATACTTGCTAAACCAAACAATTTTAAATACTTTTATGTCGGTGATGAAGTTAAGTTACCAAACAACAATCAAACTGGATTTAGTCACTATATCATAGATGATGTCGTATTTAATCCAGGTGATACATATGTAATATCTGAAAATACAATTATTTACAGTGTGTTTAGTTAGAAAGCTTCTAACAAGCTGCCTTTGGTGGCTTGTTTTTATGTGGTATACATTCATCGTAAATAATGTAAAAAATATACAAATGATATTTTATTAAGTTGACAAATAATCATCAAAAATATATAATATAAAAGGTGTGAAAAATATATCACATTTTGTATTAACATCTTGGCTTTATTAAGCCAAAATACCAAATATGAAACACATGGAAGTGTGTTTTAGGAAAGGAAATAAGAAAATGCCTACCATATCTCAATTAGTTACTACCCCACGTTCTGACAAGAAGTATAAATCTAAATCTCCAGCTTTACATTATGGTTTTAACAGCCTTAAAAAAGAAGA
>JBAYTJ010000103.1:0-4222 GCA_041675665.1 Acholeplasma sp.
ACAGATGGAAGAATTATGACTGCTAGAGCATTAAAAGAAGCTGTTTATGGTCCAAATAAAGATCAAAAATTAGGTGCTAGTGATAAGATTGGGGTTCTATACTCAACAGCATTAGATGGTACGTCAATTAGAGAAGGTGTTGAAATTGAAGCAAGAACACAAGGTGTAAACTCAAACTTCACTTATGTATCATTTGATCCAGAAAATACTGCACAATTAACAACATCTATTCAAAGTTTTAAAACTGCAGGTGTCAAAGCAATTATTGTTGCTGCGAACCAAGTTGGTTTTAAAGCTGTTATTGGAACAATGCAATCAGAACAATTAAATGTACCTGCATTTACATCATATGTTAACGCAGATGTTACAGCAGTTGATGCAAATACTGACTATGCATTTGATATTTACACAAATGCTTGGGTAGATATTTTATCTGAAGAAGGACAAGCATCTGCAGGTGTCTTTGTTGCAGCAATTATGGGTGCATCATTCTTATCTGAATCAGATCAAACTGCTTATGCTAGTAACTCATTTGCTATTGCTGGATATATCGCAGCAATCAACTTTATTGATGGTTTAAAACGTGTTGAAGCAAATGGGCAAGAATTAACATGGGAATCATTCATTAAAGCAATGGAAGAAGGTCCACTTGATATTCCAATGGGTGGTACTGTAGACTTCTCAGATGGCAAACGTTGGGGTATTGCATCAATGTCATTACTAAGATACAATATTGAAACAAATACATTTGACTTAGTACAACCAATTGAAACATTAGAAGAAATTCAAAATAAATAGTATTTTATAGATAGACGATTAAAAAAGAGAAATTCATCACGATGGATTTCTCTTTCTTTATCGAATGTTAAAATTAAAACAATAGTTTATACTAAATTTGTAAACATGCCATGCTTTAAGAAATACATCACTTGATCAATGATTTTATCAATTTCTTCATCGGATACTTTGTCTTTAAACAAGATTTGAAGCCCAACGAAATTCGAAATACCCATTAAAGCATATGCAAGTGTTTCTAAATCTATATTGGGGTCAACTTCATTTGATTCGACCGCTTGTTGTAAGTTTTTGACATACACTTTAGCAAAGTTGGTATAGTAGGATTGGAATAGCGTTCTGTCTACAAACATAGATTCCCAAATGATGCGGTAACTTAATCTGTCTTGTAAGGAGAAGTTAATGAAAGTCTTTAAACCGACACGTTCTTTAGCTTCACGAGTTGGTAAATCTTGAATAGCCATTTGAATTGCTTTTCTAATTTGTTTAGAATAATCATTTAGTAAATAATCATAAACAGCACGCTTGTCGTCAAAGTATATATAAAAGGTACCAATTGCGACTTTTGCTTCTGCAATAATTTCATTTGTAGATGTTGCTAAAAAGCCATTTTCAGCAAAGAGTTTTCTAGAAACTTTGAGAATGCGATAAAAAGATTTGTATCCAGTTTGAGTTTTTGGTAAACGGATTGAATTTGTCATAGTAATGTACGCTCCTATGTGTTATTTTATATGAATATGAATAAAAATACAAGTTATATATATTTAAATATGAACATTGGCTCATAAAGACGGTTTTTAAGATATGATAAAGTGTTTTTGCTTGTAATTATCTTTAAATTTTAACGAATATTGAATTTTATAGTACAAAATACTAAAGCGTTTACATTTTATGTTGACAGTTTATAGATTTCATGATAAAATTAATATGAATAAACATTCATATTTCAAATAAAATGTACAAAGAAAAGAGGAATAATAATGAGCAAAGTTTACGTTGTTGCTGCGAAAAGAAGTGCAATCGGATCATATTTGGGTACGTTGTCACAAATTTCTCCAGCAGAGTTTGGTTCTCAAGTATTAAAACAAACTTTAGAACTTAGTAATATTCAACCGGAGTGGGTCGATGAAGTGATCATTGGTAATGTCTTACCAGCTGGCCAAAAACAAGGTTTACCAAGACAAGTATCAATTAAAGCGGGTATTGCACCTGAAGTACCTGCATACGGTGTTAACATGATTTGTGGATCTGGTATGAAATCAGTACTAATGGCTGTTGCAAATATTAAAGCTGGTTTTGCAAACTTAGTTGTTGCGGGTGGGATTGAATCGATGTCACAAGCACCATATTTAGTGTCAGGATCAGTACGTGGTGGTGTTAAAATGGGTAATTTGGAGTTTGTTGACTATATGGTTACAGATGGTTTGACAGATGCATTTGGTGGATACCATATGGGCATTACCGCTGAAAACATTGTTGAAAAGCATGGCTTTACTAGAGAAATGCAAGATGATTTTGCATATCATTCTCAAGTTAAGGCAAAACTTGCACAAGAAAAAGGTCTATTTGATCAAGAAGTTGTACCGGTTACCATTAAAACGCGTAAAGGTGATGTTGTATTTGACAAAGATGAATACATTAACTATACAACAACCAGAGAAAAAATAGCGTCATTAAGACCAGCATTTAAAAAAGATGGTACAGTAACAGCAGCGAGTTCATCAGGTATCAATGATGGTGCAAGTTTTATGATTATTGCAAGTGAAGCAATGGTTAAAAAGCATAATTTGAAACCACTAGCTGAAATTATTGGTGTTGGTCAAGCAGGTGTTGAACCAAGTGTGATGGGTTTAGGTCCAGTACCAGCTATTAAAAACGCATTAAATCAAGCAAATTTGAAGATTACAGATATTGATACATTTGAACTTAATGAAGCATTCGCGGCACAAGCTTTAGGTGTTGTGCGTGAATTATCAGAAGATCTAGGTATTAAAGAAAATGCAATTTTAGATAAGACAAATCCAAATGGTGGTGCCATAGCATTAGGTCACCCAGTTGGGGCATCTGGTAATAGAATTATGGTTACGCTATTACATAATATGCTTAGAGAAAAAAATTATAATTTAGGCTTAGCAAGTCTATGTATTGGTGGCGGTATGGGAACTTCTGTCATCTTAAAAAAAGTTAAATAAGGAGAACTAAACAAATGAAAAAATTAGAAGGTAAAGTTGCAGTTATTACAGGTGGTGCAAAAGGTTTAGGTCAAGCAATCGCCCTTGCCTATGCAGAAGCTGGCGCAAAGGTTATTGCTGGTGATTTAGGTGAGTTAAGCTATTCACATCCTAATGTTGAAGGTATGTACTTGAACGTTACTGATGTGACTGGTGTTGAAAAGTTTTATCAAACAGTGATTGATAAATATGGGCAAATTGATATATTAGTTAATAATGCTGGTATAACCAAAGATGCAATGACAAGAAAAATGACTGAAGCGCAATGGGATGCAGTCATTGATGTGAACTTAAAGGGTGTATTTAACTTAACAAGGTTGGTTGGACCACAGATGCAAGCTAAAGGTAGCGGCTCAATCATCAATATTTCATCAGTCGTTGGAATTTTCGGTAATATTGGACAAGCAAACTATGCAGCAACCAAAGCAGGTGTTATTGGTTTAACAATGACATGGGCTAAGGAGTTTGCTTTAAAAGGTGCAAATGTACGTGTGAACGCGATTGCTCCAGGTTATATTATGACAGACATACTAAAAACAGTACCACAAGATTTATTAGATAAATTTGCTGCATTAACAATGTTAAATCGTTTAGGTGAACCAGAAGAAATTGCTAAAGTAGCATTATTCCTAGCAAGTGATGATGCATCTTACGTAACTGGTCAAACGATTAACGTTAACGGCGGCATGAGACTATAATTAAACAAGAGGTGAAGGATATGAAAGATCACGTTGGAATCGTTGGAACAGGGATTTATTTACCTAAAGAAAGAATGACTGCTAAAGAAATTTCTGAAAAAACAAATGGTGTTTGGACAGAAGAGGCAGTTATCGAAAAATTAGGTATTAAAACAAAAGTAGTACCTTCATCAAGCTTAAGCGATGGCACCCAGGAAATGGGTGCTTTAGCCGCACTTGATGCACTAAAAAACACTGGGATTGATCCACTTGATATCGATATCATTTTAAGTGTTTCTGAAGAATGGAAAGAATATCCACTTACAACATCTGCATTATATGTACAAGATAGAATAGGTGC
This sequence comes from Acholeplasma sp., assembly GCA_041675665.1. Lineage (GTDB taxonomy): Bacteria > Bacillota_I > Bacilli_A > Acholeplasmatales > Acholeplasmataceae > Acholeplasma. Next base: position 4,065 of record JBAYTJ010000103.1, read on the forward strand.
TATAAATGCTTGGGGAATTGATGTTCAAAACAGATGCTGTACAACAGTTTCTGCACTTAAAATGGCAAAAGACATGTTACTTGCTGACCCAGAAGTAAATGTTGTTATGGTAGTTGGTGGTTACCGTAATGGTGACTTTGTCGATTACTCAGATAAAA
>JBAYTJ010000104.1:0-4167 GCA_041675665.1 Acholeplasma sp.
TGGAATGGACCACAAGGCGTATTCGAAATGGATAAATTCGCTAACGGTACATTAGAAATTACAAAAGCTTTAGCAAATTTAGATGGTAAAGCTATTACAATCGTTGGTGGTGGAGATTCAGCTGCAGCGGTTGCTAAATTTGGTTTAGAGGATAAATTCAGTCACATTTCAACCGGTGGCGGTGCGTCCTTAGAATACTTAGAAGGTAAAGTGTTACCTGGTGTAGAATTGGTAGATGTTAAATAATGATTGACATCGGCAAGAAGATCAGAGCACTCAGACTTGGTAACAACCTGACTCAAGAAGAACTTGCTAACCGCTTAGAATTGACCAAAGGCTATATTTCACAATTAGAAAACAATCTCACTTCACCTTCCATTCAAACATTATTTGCATTACTTGAAGTGTTGGGTGTTGAAACATATGAGTTCTTTTCTAAACCAGAAGGCGAAGATGCAAAAATTGTATTTACCAAGGAAGATTTTTATGAAAAAGAAAACCCTGAGTTAGGGTCTACAATTTCATGGATAGTTCCAAATGCTTTGAAATACGAAATGGAACCTATTATTATAGAAATTATGCCGGGTGGTCAATCAACAATTGATGATTCTCATCCTGGGGAAGAATTTGGTTATGTCTTAGAAGGCCAAATCACATTAGTATTAAATAAAATCAGACACATTGTAAAAAAAGGTGAAACCTTTTATTACATGGCAAACAAAGAACACTACTTACAAAATTTAGGAAATAGTGTCGCAAGAATATTGTGGATATCCACACCACCAATGTTTTAAGATAAAGGAGAATGACAATGGAAAAAGAAATCATTATTGGTTCAACCGCTGGACTGCATGCAACACTCGCTGCAAAAGTTGTCCAAACAGCATCTAAATACGCTGTAGATATCAAACTGTACTACAAAGATAAGACAGTTGATTTAAAATCAATCTTAGGATTAATGAGTTTAGCTGTACCGAAAGGTGAAAATGTTAAAATTGTTGCATCAGGACCTCATGCCGACGAAGCAATCAAAGACATTTCTTCAATCTTAGGTTAAGTATAGATGGCTAAAAGAATACCTGTAATCGCAGCAAACTGGAAAATGTTTAAGACTAAAGATGAGGCTTTAGAATTTATATTTGCTGTCAATGGACAAGTGCCAAAAAGTGAAGAAGTAGAATCGATCATTTGTGCACCTGCAATCTTATTAAACTTATTAGTTAAACGTGAGGGTGAACATATCCGTATTGGTGCTCAAAATATGCACTATGCTGATGAAGGTGCCTTTACTGGTGAAAACTCACCTGCACAAGTTAAAACAGCTGGTGCTGAATATATTTTAATTGGACACTCAGAACGCCGTAATATTTTCGGTGAAACAGATAAAGATGTCAATTTAAAAATGCATGCTGCATTTAAATATGACTTAAAGCCTATTTTATGTATTGGTGAGCAATTAGACACAAGAGAAGCGAACCAAACAAAACAAGTTTTAGATGAACAACTTAAACTGGCTTTTGAAGGCGTATCCAAAGCTGACGCTTTAAAAACTATTGTTGCATACGAACCAGTATGGGCAATTGGTACCGGTAAAACTGCAACACCTGAAATGGCAAATGATACCATTAAAGATGTACGTTCAAAATTAAGTGACCTATATGGTGCTGAAGTTGCCAACAAGGTACGTATTTTATATGGTGGTTCTGTAAAACCAAATAACATTGAAAGTCTATTACAAGAATCAGACATCGATGGTGCATTAATTGGTGGTGCAGCATTAGATCATGATAATTTCTTAACGTTTACAAAAGCAGCTAAGAATAAATAAGTATATAAAAATGGGTCGCGGATTTTATCCACGACCCTTTTGTTATGCATTTTTTAAGAGTATATCAACGGCTTCATCAATATTAGTAAGTTCTATCTTAAAATCTTTTTCTATCGTTTGAATAAGGTTTGTTGTAGCAACCAAACTCATCACTTTACTAATACTTGATTTTATAGCTTTGAGTTGGGTGGAAACATCGATACAGGATTGTTCATTTTGCATCATGTTTAAAACGCCATTTAATTGGCCTTGTATACGTTTCATTCTGTTGATAATTTTCGCATCACATTTCATTATATGCCTCCAAATGTACATGGTTGATACTGTATTATACCCTATACGGTATTTTTACACAAATGATATGATTATATGCATAAAATATGGTTAAAATTTTATAATTTATTTGATTTATGCAAAATATATGACATATATACCCTGTGTGGTATAATTATTTATAATTAAGGAGTAAATAGTATGATAAAAATGGCATTTGATCTTCTAAAAACACCAAAGTATATTGTTCAAGGTATTATTTTTTTATTAACTTTTCTATTTATATATTTTATCGTAGATTATTTGAATATGTCTTATGAACAAATGGCTACAACCTATGGTACATATTTGGTCGTGATTAATATTATGACAAACATTGTTATGTCTATATTAAGTACTTTACTGATGAACTTATCAACCGCTATGGTTGAGATTAAGGGTAGAGAATCAAAGGCTTCAAACCTCGGGTTCATCTCAGTGTTATTTGGTATATTAACTTATGGTTGTACAGGTTGTGTGATTGCATTCTTTGCAGCAATCGGTATTACATTTAGTGTGATTGCTTTACCGCTTGCAGGATTTCCTTATAAAGTTATCTCGCTATTGTTAATTGCAGTTGGCTTATTTATCGTATTAAGACAAATACACTCGGGTGTATGTAAAGTCAAATTGAAAGCAGAATAAAGGTGTATAATATGTTTAATTTCACGCTAGAAACTCAAAATAAACAAAATGAATTTAATATGGACATAACCTATGACTTTTTAGTTATAGGTGGTGGTCCAGCAGGTTTAAATGCGAGTCTTTATGCACATAGACTAGGTATGACAACAGGTATTGTGACTTATGATATTGGTGGTCAATTACTCAATACAAATGAAGTAGATAACTATCTAGGCTTACCAAATGATTCAGGTAGTGGTTTAAAAGAGAAGTTTTTTAATCATATACAAGCATTTGAGATACCATTACTTGAAGGTATATATGTTCAATCAGTAATTAATAATAACGGAATATTTGACGTTTACTTAAGTAATGAGGCACAATTAAAAGCAAAAACTATCTTGCTATCCACAGGTAGTTTACCTAAAAAGCTAGGTATACCTGGTGAGGATGTATTTGATGCAAAAGGTATTTCATATTGTGCAATCTGTGATGCACCGTTTTATAAAGATAAGCATGTAGTCGTTGCAGGTGGTGGTAATTCAGCAATTGAATCAGCACTAGATTTAGCCAAATGGGCTAAAAAAGTTACAGTCATTCAGCGTTCTAAATTTCGGGCAGATGGTATACTACTTAAGCAGATGTATGCCAATGATAAGATAGAATATCTATTAGAAACGCAAATACTTGAAGTGCATGGGACATCAAGTGTTGAAGGGTTAACCATTCTTGATAAACAAACGAAACAAAAGAGACTATTTAAAACAGAAGGATTGTTTGTAGCAATCGGGATGAATCCTAATACTGGATTCATAAAGGATTTTATAGTTTTAAATGATTATCAAGAAGTTATCGTCAATGAAAAACAAGAGACAAGTATTAAAGGTATTTATGCAGCAGGGGATATGGTTAACCAGCCACACAAACAAATTATTATATCTGCAGCAGAAGGTGCAAAAGCGGCAATTAATGCCAATCACTATTTAAAATTAAAAGGAGAATAAATTTATGAAAAGTTTATTAACACCAGAAGTATCTGGACAAATTAAAGAAGTATTAAAAATGATGGATAATGAGATACAAGTTATCTTATTTACAAAAAATGATTGTGAAACTTGTGAACCAACATTGCAATTATTAGAAGAGGTAAGTGTACTTAATGATAAAATCACATTTACTGAAAGATCACTAACAGACGATCAAGAACAAGCCAAGGCTTACGGTGTGACACTTGCACCAACTTTTGTTATCTTAGATAAAGATAACAATTTCAGAAATTTTAGATTCAACGGTATTCCTGCAGGTCACGAAATTAATTCATTAATTACTGCATTAATCGATACTGCTGCATCAAAACCATTTTTTGATGAAAAAATACTTGAAAGACTAAGTAAGATTGATAA
>JBAYTJ010000105.1:0-4158 GCA_041675665.1 Acholeplasma sp.
AGATGACTTTCTGCGTCCTGTACCTAAGTATTGAACTAAATCTTTTGCCATGTAATTATACCTCCAAACTTTCTGGTTGTTGTGCTTGGTGTTTATGTTCAGGACCTGCATATACAAACAGTTTTCTAAACATTTCTCTACCAAGTGATGTATGTGGAATCATACCTTTAACTGCTTTTTCAACTAAAGCTGTAGGCATTTTAGCCATTAATTCTTTAGCTGGTGTTTCAGTTAAACCTGCATTATAACCTGAGTGCTTATAATAGATTTTATCATTCCATTTGTTACCAGTTAATTTAATTTTTTCTGCGTTAATAACAATTACATAGTCACCTGAGTCTACATGTGGAGTGTAGGTTGGTTTATGTTTGCCTTTTAACACGCTAGCAACAGCAGTTGCTAGACGACCTAAAGTCTTACCTTCAGCGTCGATGACATACCACTTACGAGTGATAGTTGATTCATTTGCCATAAATGTTTTCATATTTATTTAAACTTTCTCCTTATAATTTTAAAAATGCTATAAGGGCTGTGGAATCTAATCTTTAAAACGTACCGTGAGATATCTTATAATATTACGCATAATTTGTCAAGTATATTATGCTAAATATGTGATTAATTTCGTTTTAATTAAGATGATTTAGAGTGATCTGTTTTTTTACCATTTTTTAAAGACTTATTTAGGTATAGTTTCTTATCAGCAAGCTCATAAACATGACTAAAGTCAAATGGTAATTCAATGTGTGTCAACCCATAACTAAATTTAAGTACATAGCTTTCTGATATGGTTTTAATTTTAGTTTGGTTTAAACGTTTGTTTAACTTATCAATTAATGCTTCAACTTCATTATCTTTATAATCATATAAATAGACAGCAAACTCATCACCACCAAAACGACAGACATAAGCTTTTTCCTGAAATACAGCCTTTAACACTTTACCAAACCCAATAAGGACACTGTCACCTACCAAATGTCCGTAGGTATCATTGATACGCTTAAATGCATCAATATCCATCAAAATGAAATGGTGTGCCACTGTTTGATGTGTATTAATATTACGCTCAAAGGTTTCAATGAATACTTGTCTTCTTAAAAGACCTGTTAAGTCATCATACTTAGAAACATACTCTAATTTTTGTAAATGTTTCTTTTCTTTAGTGACATCATTTTTGATTGCTAAATAAAATATTGGTTCATTATTTGCATCTTTTAATGTGACAATTTTAGATTGTTCAACAAAAATTTCGCCATTTTTCTTTTTATTAACAAATTCACCAATCCAACTTTCTTGTTTGGATAGTGTGTCATACATACTTTTATATACAGAAGGGTCTGTTAGACCACTTTTGAATATTTTTGGTTTTTGCCCAATGACTTCTTTTTCTGTGTAGCCAGTTAAATCATATGTCCTCGGATTTGCATAAACAATTGTTTGATCAATATCTGTTAAGATAACAACATTTGGGTTTTGTTCAAATATCGAACTTAGTATCCCGGCAGCACTATGATAATCCAACATCTTAGCTAAATTTTTATTTATAGATAACTGATCTTGTATTTGAATAATTAAGAATACGACAATGGTGCGTAAAATAAACGGATAAGTAGCTATCCAAATATCACTAAACTCATGATATAACATATCCGATGTAATAAAACCTTCTGCAACAAAACGAATAGCTTCTGTTACAAACAATAATGTAACTAAGGAGGAGATATACTTGGATGCAAATCGTTTTTTAAAGTCTACTAGTATGAATCCAGAAGCCAGCAAAACTAAAAATATAACCCATGTTAACTCCTTTTCAAAATGGTGTCCAAACATCGTAACAATAAACGTACCTATTGTGAAAATAAAGTATACAGTCCATTTACGTTTATGTTTATAATCATTTAAGACATTCATAAATACTAAATAAAAAGCACCCATACTTAAAAAGACTAGGTACTTCATCATCTGCTGAATGATGAGATCAGATCCAAAATACACGCTTAAAACGAAAAGAATGGTTGCCAAAGCATCCAAATAAAGCATTACATTAAGCGCAATGTAACTCCCCTTTTTGATGTTTCTCCTATGCGTGTTTATCAAAACAAACTGTATAGATAACCCAAATAGAATCAACAATATGACAAGTATAATCAAAAATTCTCCCTCTAACTAACTAAAAAGAAGTACATTAGTTTTTTGATTTATTATGCATAAATTATACCATACATAGATAAAATATCTTGAAATAGTTATAATACGTCATAGTTTAATACAGTATATGATAAAATCAACTAAAGGACGTGATTACATGAAAGTTGTTAATACAATCATACAAACAAGAAAATTATCTATTGTAAACCATAACTTAAAGGGTAACTTTAAGATGAATCCGATTTACACCAAACAAATCAATAAAGAAAGTGAACGTGTATATACACTCATTTTAATGTTTAGTGTATTAAATAGCGCTTCAAATCCTTTTCCAATTGATTTAACAGCGCACTTAGCAGCAACCTTCACATTCTCAGATGATTCAAGTGAAGAACAAATGGAGAACTTTTTACAAACACCCGCTGTACAAATTATTTACCCACATCTTAGAAGCTTAATCTCTAGTGTCACAGCAAGTAGTTATCTACAACCACTACTCTTACCACTCATTAACCCAAATCTTTTTATGAATGTCTAATATCACTAAACAAATGGGATGATATCCAAATTGATATCATCCCATTTTTATTATATTTTTTCTATTAAAACCGCAGTACCTGACATAGAAATAGTAATACCACCAGTTTCTCTTGTAGTCGTTTCTACATCCACACCAATGAGGGCATTTGCACCATGGCGTATTGCTTTACGCATAAATCTTTGTTTAACTTCATTTTTAACTTGTTCAATACGATCTGAAATCGCATCAAATCTTTCCCCTGTAAAACTTTTAAACATATCATTAAAAGATTGAACAGATGTTGACCAACTGACACCAAATATATTTTCCTCAAATAAAACATCGATATATTTGACAATTCTATAGCCTTCTAACTGATGTGTCGTTGAAATGATAAATTCTTTCATTATTATCCCCTTACGTTTTAAGCGATTGTACGCTTTTTAAAATTACCATAAACATGTTTAACTGGTGTAACAATAATAAACGCTTTTGTATCTAGCCGGTTAATGAGCTGATGTAATGTCGTAAATTCATAACTTGAAATGATGACTTTAATTAAGGTCTTATCTTGTTTTGTATAACCACCTTGTACATTAATTAAGGTCACACCACGGTAAACGGTTGCGATAATGTCTGAGACAATATCTTGTGGGTTATTAGTAATCACTTCAACCATGGTAAACTGATATGCCGTGTGTAGTCTATCTGTAACAATGGTTGTAATAATTAAACGTAAAATCGTATAACTAATAACAATACCTGCTGCAGCAAGTGTTTGTGTAACCCCTGGTAATACACCTCTTGCAATTAAGTCTGGTGCAGTAATCAAACCACCAATTAAGGCCATGATAATATTCATGATCATTGAGATAAAGCCAACACTTTGCCCCTTTTTTAGTGATATATATTGAGCAACCACATCAAGCCCACCAGTAGACGTACCATACTTTAATGCCCCACCAACACCAATACCAATTAAAATACCACCTAAAATTGTTGCTGTTAACGCTTGAGATTCGCTTGATAAACCCAAGTCAATGGATGGGATGAACCCTAACATTGTTGCTTGAATAATCACAGAAATCATTGAGTATATAACAAACTTTTTTGAAACACCAAACCAACCAAGTAACATAATTGGTATATTGGATAAAACAATAAATAACCCTAAGAATACACCTTCCCAACCTGATGTATCAATTTGTAAAGTAAACTTCATAAAGTCACGGAATAATTGAGCAAGACCTGGTATACCACCGGTATACATTGGGATAACGCTTGATTCTAAAAACCATGTAACCCCAATACCATAAATAATGGTAAATACAATCACTGCGATTGTACGTTTAATTTCAGGTTTTATTTGTCTTTGAAACTTTTTGGAGTTTATCCAAGCTCTAAGTTTGTTCATCTAATCATCCTATAATCTCATCTAATTTCTTTTCTAAATCGTAACGTTCAAACAATACTTTAGCAGTACCAATTGGTTG
>JBAYTJ010000106.1:0-4125 GCA_041675665.1 Acholeplasma sp.
AATTATTATATTTATCTAATTATATACTAATTATTGCACAGATTACAAAAATATAACGTATATAGTTAGACATTTATCTAATAATATACGTTATAACTGTTTATTTTTCTTTAACTTGATTTTTAAGTTCTGTCGTGCCAATTTTTTCTGCTTTTGTATGAATCGCTAAATCAGGATACGTCTCAAATAAGCTCTGATTTAGTTTTTGTTTAAGTTTTATTAAATAAATATCATGGTGTATATGTTCAGATACAATCTGAACCATTAGATAATTTTGAGTATAAGTTGCCTGCCAAGTATCTCTAAAGGGATCATTGTTTGCAACCAGTACACTTTTTAAATCACTTACAAGCATTAATCGGTTAGAACCTTTATCAGTAATATTGTGACTAAATATAAACACATTAGGTTTTGTATAGGTTGTTGCTACAAAACTAAATACGTAGACATCTACACCCTTTCTATTTAAGAAATCAAAAGCATCTTCAAATAGTGATAGCGGTAAGTCCGTATTCATATATACTTCTTGCCTAGCCTCATAGAGTAAGGTTCTTGCTTTACCAATAATTGCATCAAATCCATTGATATTAAAATAAGGCGTCTTGAGTGGACTTTGTTTGATATTGCTTAGATTATTTTTGAGTTTATCAATAGTTTGATGATGCTTAAGGTCTAACATACTAATTAGTTCGTGAGGTTCCTGGGCATAAAAAAGTTCTTTGGGTCCGCTTTCTAGTAAAACAATACCTTCTGAACTTAACTTATCTATTACCGGGTAAATTGATGAGCGTGAAACTCGGATGCTTTTAGATATTTCATAGACCGTTTGTCCGGGATTTTCTAATAGATAGGTATAAACTTGTGCCTCAATTTTTGTAAAATACATTTCTGATAATAATGTGACTGCTTGATCCATAATACCATCCCCTTACAATATCGTTGTTTAAACAATACAACGTCATTATATCATTTATGAAATAATATAGAAAAGGATTTGAAATATTGATTTCAAATCCCTTAATCTTAGTATGGTGTATCCGACCAGGTTCGAACTGGCACTCTTTCCCTTCGGAGGGGAATGCTTTATCCAGTTAAGCTACGGATACCCATGAAAAGATGGACTACTTTATGTAGACCATCTTTTGATGCCAAATACCTGCTTCTTTATATCTTCTACCAACAACTTTGAAATCTAATTTTTTATAGTATTCCACTTTAGGTTCTTGACTGCTTACAGCAAGTACATCATGTGCTTGCTTTAAAAATTCAATAATTTCAGTTGAAAACCCTTGTTTTCTGTATTTAGGATGTGTTACTACACGGCCAATATATAACTGATCTTTTTCTTCTATGAGTCTTGCATAAGAAATAATTTGCCCATCTTTTTTAATAAACAGATGTGAACATATTAAATCATGTCCATCAATATCAACTTCTAAAATACCTTGTTCTACCATAAATACAGATTGTCTTAATTTAAAAATCTCTACTAGTTCTTCTTTGGTTAATTCTTTAAATGACTTTTGAAAGACCATCTTACACCTTCAATAATTTAAATGCATACATTGATAGCGCACTACCACCAAAACCAACGAACATATATCTAACAAAATCTAAATATAGATTGTCTACTGCAATCATATCAAAAATAAGACTTAATCCAACATAAAATACTGCAACAATTATACCACCAACAAGTGCTCTATATAAAATCTTTATCCCTTTAGGTAATATATCATACCCAATATATAGTTTATCAATTGCATAGCCTATGAAAAAACCTGTTAGACCACCAACTGCTACAAAGAGGTTTTTAAGTTCCTCATAACTTTGACCGAAAAACGAAATAATAAATACAATAGCAACTAATGGTAAGGTAATCAGTAAACCATATACATGTTCTTTTTCACCCATCATATCCACTAAAATTGATACAAAGTAAGCGATTAAGATACCCAGTCCTAATCCGACTAAGACATCAGATAAATAATGCTGCCCTAAATACATTCTTGTAAAAGGCACGATTATCATAAATGCTAACAAGACCCACTTTAACCAACGGGATTTCTTACCATAGTTTTGGTATAAAACAGTTGTGATAACACCCGTATTTTGTGCATGACCTGATGGGAAGCTATATCCATGTGTCCCTGTACCTACATTTAGGCTTGGATCTTCAACATAGGGTCTATTACGTGCAAATATGCCTTTTAGTAATTCATTAGCAATAGCACTTGATATAAATACAAAGACTAATTTAAATGCAATTCTTTTATTGAAAAACCAATAAATAATCAGTGCAATTGCAATAAAAACTAATTGGTCACCAAACTCCGTTAAAATTTGCATCAAAGTATCTAAAAACGGATTACGCATGCCTTGTATAAATCGAACAATTTCAATTTCATTCATAAACTTTTCCTATCCTCTCACTTTGCCCTCTAATTTTTTTTGTCTTTTATTTTCTTTAATCATTTTTCTAATCTTCATTCTACTTTTTATTTTCATGTTTTTAATAAACATCTCATCAAACTTAGATAACTCTAATACATGAAAACCTTCTTTCTTGACAAAATGCGTGAACCCAAATGAACGTTTTATGTAGCGTTCATTAATCATTTTTTGAATCATTGTTTTAGCAACATAGTAGCCTAATTCTTCTTTTTCTGTTTTAAAGCCAGAATGAAACTTCATAACATCTAACATATCTGCCAATCTACTTTTTTCAAATGCGCTATTGGATGTAAAGTTTATAATGTTCACATCTTGATTATCATAGATATACGGATTAAACCAATCATCTAATGCAACTGCAATAATTAAATTACAACCATTATCAATTAATGGTTGTATGGGATAATTATCAATTAATCCACCATCAACATAGTTTTTACCATCAATTGTCGTTGGTCCAAAGACAACTGGAATAGATGCTGATGCCATTGTTGCTAGATACGGATCTTTAACCTTATTGAGGTGAAATACCGCTTTTTCCATTGTATCTGTTTTAATTTGGTGAATAAATGATTGCTTATCATATATTAAAGCTGCAGTTGCAAATCCATCATATTTTGATTTTCTAACAAGTTTTAAATCAACATTTTGTATGAGTTTTTCAGCAACCGGTACAAAGTTATATAATCTTTTTTCTTTTCTAAATGATTGACCCTTGGTACCAAAGACATTGTCAGTATCCATGATTTCCCAAATACTTACCATATCACTATATTTTTTCTTGCTCATTAATAAAAGCGCGTTAATTGCACCAATAGAAACACCCGATATTGCATCGATATGTTTCATTAGATTTAATTCCTCTAGTGCTTTAATGACACCTAATTGATACGAACCCTTCGCACCACCGCCACCAAGCATTAAACCCACCTTTATTTTTTTGGCCATTTAACGTCTTCCCTTTAGTGCTTGTTGTTGTTCACGTTTTAAATCACGTTCTTTAATTGTGTCACGTTTATCATATAACTTTTTACCTTTTGCTAAGGCAATAACAATCTTTACCAAACCTTCATGAAGCTCTACTGTCAATGGTATGATGGTCATACCATCTCTTGTTTGAGCACCCATTAATTTATCGATCTCATGTCGATTTAATAACAGTTTTCTTGTACGTGTTTCATCATGGTTAAAAATTGAGGAAGCATCAAACTTAGCAATATGCATATTCAAAATAAATACTTCGCCATTTCTAAAAGTAATGTATGCTTCATTTATAGAGCATTTACCTTCACGTATACTTTTGACTTCACTACCTTGAAGTTTGATCCCTGCAACAAATTTTTGTTCAATAAAGTATTCAAAATGTGCTTTTTTGTTTTGGGTAATTATTTTCATTGGTGTATCCTTTTTCTTATATATAATATCTTAACATGTGTACCTTATTTTTTTGTAATATTTTTCTTTGACTGATGTTTTCTTTTTTTCTTATGGATAGGTTTGTTTCCCTGTTTTGATCCTTGTGCATTTCTACTAGGTTTTTGTCTAGAACTCCTATTTACCTTTGTATGCGTCTGCGCTTGATTTTTTGAATCAATTGTAAAATCAATATTATTATCAACCGAATCCACTTTAATCAGTTTAACACGAATACGGTCCCCTAAACGGTAACGT
>JBAYTJ010000107.1:0-4037 GCA_041675665.1 Acholeplasma sp.
ATCTATTTTATAGCTCACATTAGAAAACTTACCGGTCGCTGCTGCATAGATGAAATACTCATTATTCAAACTATAGACATCACTTTCTCGGTAATTATTTGTCTTTAGCAAGGCTAGATTAAAATCTATATCTTTACCCAGCCCTAACATGTTGCAAAAATCATTGGTGGTACCAAAGGGTAGCAATAACAATTTTGGTCTTTGTGCTTTGGGCACCGCCATAATACCGTTTATGACTGAATGAATTGTACCATCACCACCTGCAACAACAAATGTATCATAATTAGGTGCTAAATTCATCATATCTGTGGTTACTTGATAGGTGACTCTAATATCATATATATCATAAGTAAAGTTATTCAGTTTAAAAAAGGTTTTGATTTTACCAAAACTTTGCACAAACTTTCCATTGCCTGATGATAAGTTGTATATTAGTAATATTTTCATATATCCCTTTTCCTTGTAACCTTATTTTATCATTTTATAATATTATTATGATAATATTAATTAAACGAGGTGTACATAATGAAAACAATTCAAACAATCGGCCATGATCCCTATTTAAATTTAGCCTGGGAAGAATATATATTTAAACAAATCCATACAACAGATGATTTATTCTTGTTGTGGCAAAATACGCCATCAATTATCGTCGGTAGAAATCAAAATGTATTCGAGGAAGTCAATTTAGACTATATCGTAAAAAATCATATACCTTTAATCCGTAGAAATTCTGGTGGGGGTACAGTTTATCATGATTTAGGTAATTTAAATTTTACTTTTATAACACAGTCAAAAGGTAATATTAATAACTATAAACGTATGACAGAAAAAATTAGAACCGCTTTAAATAAACTAAACATCCCAATAGAATTTATAGAAAAGTCAGACATGAAAATAAACAACTTGAAGGTTAGTGGTAATTCACAGTATTTATTTAAAGATAAACTACTGCATCACGGAACATTGTTATTTGATGCGAATTTAGATCACCTAAATAACGCTATCAAACAAAAGAATGAATCCATAGAAAGTATTGGTGTCAAATCAAATCGCTCCGTTGTAGCAAATCTAAAAGATTATACTGATTTATCCATTGATGCACTTAAAACCTATTTATTAGATGAAATTGTAGGACCTAACAATATCATTGAACTCTCATCTACCGATATAAAAAAAATAGAATTACTCAAAGAAGAACGCTATTTATCGTATGCATGGAATTATGGACAATCACCAAGATCAATGATACAAAAAACACTTGGTGATTATCAAATAAAAGTGGGGGTTAGTTATGGTCATATTGAAGAAGCACTCATCATTCATAATGGCACACTATCTGTGAATCTATCATCTAGCTTAGTTGGAGAACGTCTGTTTCCAACAGACCTAAGTTTCTTAAGAAAAAAAGCACCTGAAGTTTATCAGATGCTCTTTACATAATATTAACTTAAATCGCCAAGTACTGGCCTTACAACTTTTTCAAACATCCCAATAATAGATCCTAATAATAATGCTGATACAATTGTAAACCATCCAATTTGGATGAAGTTACCTGCAATCAAAGCAAGCGTGATAGCAAGTATAATCATAACCGTTTCAATTAAGACTTTGGATATCCAAGTCTTTTTTGTATATTTTGTAATATATACTAAGAAAACTTCAGACGGTGCCAAAGGCATTGTGTAGTTTGTTATAATAATTGATAAACTAAAACCTAATAGAATGAGCCCTACAAAAGCCATGACAACATTAAACCATAATTCATGGCCACTTGAATTATAATAAATTAAAACGTGTTGGAACCATAAATCCATTAATGATCCAAATCCAAAAACAATGATGAGTGACCAAAATACATAGACCTTTTTAATAATAGCAAAATTTATTAATACCCAAATAACACCAAAGATAATGGATGACATCCCAATGGTGAAAAACTCATGGCTAATTAATGTAGATATATAATAACTAATCGCATCATATGGAAAAGCACCTTGTTCTGTTTTAACGATTAATGATACAGCAAATGTCATAATAGCAAACCCTATAACATGTACAACAATTTTTTTAAATAATTTCATAATTTTTCCTCAATACTTCATATACTATTTTTGGTCAACATTCTATTATACTAAAAATTATCAATTTGAAAACATAAAAATAAAACTTGGTGAATAACCCATAATATAAGGTTACACCAAGTTTTATTATTTATCTATCAAATTACATTTAATTAAATGTGGATTGCTTTATCAATTGCACCATGTGCAGCTTCTTTAGTAAGTTCTGATAAGGTTGGATGCGGATGAATTGCATGTGCAATTTCATGCGCAGTCGCCTCAGATACCATCGCAACACTATATTCAGAGATTAATTCTGTTGCATTATATGCATAAATATGTGCGCCAATAACTTCTAAGTACTTATTATCTACAATTAATTTGACAAAACCTTCTTTTTCACCATCTGCAACAGCTTTACCTATTGCAGCAATTGGTACTTTAGATACTTTATAATCTAAACCTCTAGCCTTAGCCTCTTTTTCAGTTAAGCCTATTGCAGCAATTTCTGGGAATCCATAAATTGCAGAAGGAATTTGATCATAGTTCATCTTTGCATGACCCTTTTTAAGGATATGTTGAACAGCTGTAATACCTTCATGTTCTGCAACGTGTGCAAGCATGAATTTACCGTTGACATCACCTATGGCATAAATACCAGGGACATTTGTTTGTAGGTAATCATTTGTTTTAATGTTTGCTCTATCCATTTCAAGCCCTAAGTGTTCTAAACCCTTAGAGTTTGCACGTGTACCCACAGACATTAATATTAAATCACCTTCAATAGTTGTTTCTTTACCATCTAAACTGTACGTTACTTTGTGATCATCAACTTTTTTAACTTCAGCTTTTGTAAGGATTTCAATACCGTCACGTTTTAATGTTTTTGCATAAGCTGTGCGTATATCATCATCCATTGTTGGTAAGATACCATCCATCATTTCAATCACTGTAACTTTTGAACCAAATGAATTAAATACAGTTGCAAACTCTACACCAATGACGCCACCACCAACGATGACAATTGATTTTGGATAGTCTTTAACATTTAATAATTCACGACTTGTTACAACGATACCTTTTTCATAAGCTTCTTTAACACCAGGAATTGGTGGTACGACAGCTGATGAACCGGTAGCTATAATAACATTTTTTGTTTTTAGTGATTCATTATTTACAACAACTTCATTGGCAGATTTAACTTCACCAAATCCGTAATATACATCGACACCGTTTTTCTTTAATAAGAATGCAACACCTGTGGTTAATTGCTTAACAACGCCGTTTTTTCTAGATAGAATTTTTGACCAGTCAAAACCTACTTCACCTGATGTTGTTACACCAAAATCTTTAGATTTTAAAACTGTCTTATATACTTTAGCAGATTTTAAGTATGTCTTTGTTGGAATACAACCATGGTTTAAACAAATACCACCGACAACTTCTTTTTCTACTAATGCGACTTTAGCACCATATTGTGCAGCCTTGATCGCAGCAACATAACCGCCGGGACCTCCACCAACAATTACGATATCATACTCTTTTGACATGTGGAACTCCTTTCTTAGCTTAACAATAATAAGGTTGGGTTACCTAATAATTCCTTAACTCTCATTAAGAATCGGCCACCATCTGCACCATCAATAATTCTATGGTCTACTGCAAGTGATAGTGGTAATGTGTGTGCAATTTTGATTTCATCGCCAACGACCCATGGTTTCTTATCAATTTTACCAATACCTAAAATTGCTAGTTCTGGATAATTGATTACAGGTGTACCAAAAGCGATACCCGCTGAACCAAAGTTAGTAATTGTAAATGTACCATTTGTTTGTTGATCCATTGAAATCTTTCTTGCGATTGTATCATCAGCTAATGTACGAATCTCTGATGCAAGTTCAAATACACTTAAACGATCAGCATCTTTGATATTTGGAACGATTAAACCATCTGGTGTATCAACAGCCATACCTA
>JBAYTJ010000108.1:0-3971 GCA_041675665.1 Acholeplasma sp.
AACCAGTCATTTTAGCTGCTTGTATGGCAGCTAATACTTTTTGTCCCATGGTTGGATTTGCTAAACCAATATCTTCATATGCTATAACAACCAGTCGTCTAATAATTATTTCTAAATCACCAAGTGTGATTAATCTTGCAAGATAGTGCAGCGCTGCATCAACATCGGAGCCACGTATAGATTTTTGTAGTGCACTTAACATTTCATAATAGTGGTCTTCATGGTCATCTAAGGATAATTGAGGTTTACCTGCCAGTCTTCTGATGATGTTTGAAGTAATTTTTTGACCATCATTCACGACCAAAGAAGCACTTTCTAGAATATTTAATGCAGAGCGTATTTCAAAATTCGCAGCACGGATGATGGCTGATAAGGCATCATCGGTTAATTGAATATCTTGTTCAAGATAATTAATTGCACCTAATATAGCTGATTTAATATCTGCATCACTTAATGCTTTAATTTCATATAAGTGACAACGACTACGAATCGCTAAATTAATACTTTGGTAAGGATTAAGGGTAGTAAGTCCAATCATTATAGCTTTTCCACTTTCTAAAAAGGGTAGTAAGTAATCTTGAATGTCTGTTTTCATACGATGTATCTCATCAACAATGATTAAGACATCGTGATAAGCAGTCATATCTAAAATATCCTTTAATTTGGCTTTATTATCAGTAGATGCATTAAAAAAGTAAGTATCTAGGGCTGATTTTTGTGAAAAGAGTTTTGCTATTGTTGTTTTGCCTGTACCTGGTGGACCATATAAAATAAATGACAGATACTTTTGCTTTTCAATCATCTTAGTTAAAACACCATCTTTACTTAATAGATGGTCTTGGCCATAAACTTCTTCAAAACTTTTTGGTCGCATGCGACTAGCTAGTGGTTCCATAATTGATCCTCCATGTCCATTATATCATGTTTGAGTTTGTATTTTTAGCCTTAGAACTGATATAGTTATGATATGAAAGTCTTTTTGAATAAAGGTTTTGTATAGAGGTTTCTAAGTTCTCAATCATTGTAAAATAAGCATAAATAACATATAATAATATATAGATGGAAATATATTAAGCACAATACAAAAAAAGGATGTATAAAGATGGATTTAAAAGCACATATCGCAGCAGTAAAAGATTTTCCAAAAGCAGGCATATTATTTAGAGATATTACACCACTCATGTTAGATGGTAAAGCATATAAGTATGCAGCAGATGCGTTTACTAAATATGCTAAATTGAAAAAAGCAGATGTCATTGTTGGACCAGAAGCTAGAGGGTTTATATTTGGGTGTCCTGTTGCTGTAAATTTAGAAGTAGGATTTGCACCAGTTAGAAAACCTGGTAAATTACCAAGAAAATCTGTAACTGTCGAATATGATTTAGAATATGGATCAAATTCATTATCACTCCATACAGATGCTGTTAAACCTGGTCAACGTGTAGTCATTATTGATGACTTACTTGCAACCGGTGGTACGATGCAAGCAACGATTGAATTGGTTGAAAAACTTGGTGGTATCGTTGTTGGTCTAGCTTTTTTAATCGAATTAGATGATCTTAATGGTAGAGAATTATTAAAAGGATATGATGTTAAAACATTGATTAACTACTAAAGAAAGGGACGTGATTATATGTTGAATGATGCACTATACAAAGCATTAATTAAAGATATTTCGCACTACATAACAAGTGAATCAAACATCAACTTTATCACGAAAGCCTATGAGATTGCTAAAGAAAAACACTTAGGTCAAATGCGTAAAAGTGGTGAGCCATATATTACGCATCCTGCGAATGTTGCACGTATTTTAGCTGAGCTTGAAGCTGGACCACAGACGTTGGTAGCTGCACTTTTACATGATACTGTAGAAGATACAGATTATACACTTGAAGCACTAGAAAAAGATTTTGGTAAAGACATAGTTTTATTAGTTGATGCGGTGACTAAATTAAATAAAATTCAATTTAAAGATTCATTGCAAACTGATAATCAGCAAAAAATGTTGCTTGCTATGGCAAAAGATATCCGGGTGATTTTGATTAAAATTGCTGATAGATTACATAACATGCGAACACTAGATTCAATGCCCTCAGATAGACAAGCAGCAATCTCAAAAGAGACATTAGATATTTATGCACCTATAGCACATCGCTTAGGTCTTTTTAGATGGAAAGCTGAGTTAGAAGACCGTGCACTAAGGTATGTGCATCCGGCAATGTACTATAAAGTATCCAACTTAGTTAAAGCTAAAAAAGATGAACGTGAAAGCAATATTGCTAATGTCATTGATTATATTAAAGAGTTGTTTAAGGAATCAGAATTAGTAAACTTTGAAATCAAAGGTCGTATTAAGAACATTTATTCTATATACAAAAAGATGAATAATGATAAACGTGATTTTGAAGATATCTATGATTTATTAGCAGTACGTATCATTGTTGATAAAGTAGAGACGTGTTATCAATCATTAGGTATTATACATGCACACTTTACACCTATTCCAAAGCGATTTAAGGATTATATCGCTGTACCAAAACCAAATCTTTACCAATCACTTCATACAACAGTCTTACATTCTGATGGTACGTTATTTGAAGTTCAAATACGTACAAAAGAAATGGATAAGGTTGCAGAAGATGGTATTGCTGCACACTGGGCATACAAAGAAAATAAAGTTTATTCTAAAGAAAAAGAACAATTTGAAATGATGTCTCGTCTAAAGTGGTATGCGGATTTAATGCGTATGACAGAAGATAAAGATGACCAAGGTGAAAACTCTGAAGAATTTGTTGAAACAATTAAAACAGATATCTTTTCTGCGAATGTCTATGTCTTTACACCAAAGGGTGAAGTCATAGAATTACCAAGTGGAGGCACACCAATTGATTTTGCATATAAAATCCATACGGATGTAGGTCATAAAATGGTTGGTGCAACCGTCAATAACCGTATTGTAACCTTAGATCACAAACTTCAAACAGGTGATGTGGTTGCGATTAAAACCAACAAAAACTCATCTGGTCCAAGTGATGACTGGCTAAAAATAGCAAAATCAGCACACGCAAGACATAAAATCAAAGGCTTTATCAATAAGAGTAATCAAGAATTTACTTTAAACACTGGTAAAGAACTATTAGATAGAGAGCTTACTGCAAATAAAAAAGATGATGTCTTAACAGATGAATGGGTCAGACAAAACTTTGAAAAAGTTGCAGTAACAACGCTGCATGAATTATATTTAGAAATTGGTAAAGGCAATATATCGACTAAAACAGTTTTAAATAGATTAATGCCTGAAATTTCAAAAGAACAGCTCATTCAGCGACAAATTGAACGTACACAGCGGCAGTTGACTGCAACCTCTGATACAGGTGTCATTATTGAAGGATTAACGACACCTCAGATTAAACTTGCAAACTGTTGTACTCCAATTCCTGGGGATACAATTGCAGGTTATGTCACCAAAGGTAGTGGCATTGTTGTACATGCTACGCATTGCATCAATTTAAGTCAGTATGATAAAAAACGATTAATTCCTGCTTATTGGGGTGCAAATATTAACCGTAAATATGGGACATGGTTAAAGATTAAAGGCACGAGTAGAAATAGTTTGCTTACTGAAATTATTCAAATGGCTAATTCCAGTGGTATCGCGATTGCAGAGGTTTCTGCAGTCACAAGCCATGAATTAGAAAGTGTGATTAAGCTCAAAGTGACATTAAAAGAAAAAAGGGAATTAGATCTGTTAATTTTAAATCTACAAAAAGTACCTCAAGTATATTATGTGGAGCGTGAAATTATATGAGAATGCTTGTAACAAAAGTATCTAAAGCAAGGTTATTTGTTGCGGATACATTGATTTCTAGTATTGCTGAAGGATATGTTGTATATTTCGGTGTTAAGGATACGGATACAGAAGACTTAGTTGATAAATGTGTTCGTAAAATTACAAATTTACGTATTTATCA
>JBAYTJ010000109.1:0-3964 GCA_041675665.1 Acholeplasma sp.
ATCTAACTGTAGGTGCAATCGGTGTACCTGTTTTTACAACAGGTGGTGGTCCACAAAGCTTTTTAGCACCAACTGGTGGATTCTTACTATCCTTTTTAATGGTGGCACCTGGTGTTTCTATATGTAAATCAAAAACTAAAAGTATATTAAATGACAGTCTTGTGATGTTCATCTTTGGCTTTATTGTTGTTTATATATTTGGTATAGCAATCTTTATGTATGCAACACAACTTGATTTTCTTTATACATTAGGTGTATTTGTATCATATTATTTATGGGACATTGTGAAGTTCGTATTTGCATACTTGGTATATTATTATATGCCAGAATCTATTATAAAAAAACATTTAAAAGGTAGATAAATTCTACCTTTTTATCATTTTACACACAATTTATAGATATAAAGCATTGATACATCATTATATATAAAAGTTTGCTATAATCAATAAAGATAACAAGGAGTGATGTACACATGTTAGACGTATTAATTATAGGTGCTGGTCCAACTGGATTATATGCAGCATTTTTAGCAGGACTTAGAAACTTAAATGCTGCAGTCATTGAATCAAGTGCAGAAGCTGGTGGACAATTAACTGCAGTTTATAAAGATAAATATATATATGATATTCCAGGATTTCCAAAAATCACAGCCAAAGACTATATTGATGGACAAGTCTTGCAATATGAGCGATTTAAAGATTCCATACCGATATATTATAATGAAGAAGCCATAGACATCCAAAAATCAGATGACTATTTTATTGTAAAAACAAACACTAAAACAATTGAAACAAAATTTGTTTTAATTGCACACGGTGGTGGTGGTTTTGTACCCCAAAAACTAAAAATTGATCGTCAGTTTGATAACGTATTATATTTTATTAAAGACTTAAAACAATTTAAAGATAAAAAAATTGTTGTATTAGGTGGTGGAGATTCTGCACTTGATTGGGCGATTGATCTTTCAACTTATACGAAAGATGTCACACTTATCCACAGGAGAGATGAGTTTAGAGCATTGCAATCCAGTGTTGATACATTTAAATCTAGAGGTCATATCCTAACACCTTATATGGTTGATGATGTTATAGGTGATGATCAAACTGCAAACACATTGATACTAAAGCATGCTAAAACACATGAAAGAATTTCTATTGATGCAGACTTTATCATTGTAAATTACGGTTTTGTTTTAACAAAATCCAAATTAGATGCCTGGGGCATTGAAGGTGATAAAGGTTTAATCAAAGTTGATTACACAATGCAAACCAATGTTGAAGGTATTTATGCAGCTGGTAATGGTATTCATTATCCAGGAAAGGTAAAATTAATCTCAACTGGTCAAGGGGAAGCAGCAACGGCTATTCAATCGATAACAACCATCCTATATCCAGAAAAAACCAAACGTTTTGAACATTCAACAACTTTAATCAAAGACTAATACAGCCTAATTAGGCTGTATTTTTTTAATACATATTTTTTTAATCATTAGTATTGTGTTTTACACAGTAGTTATGTTATTATAGTAGTGTGTTATACACAATAGAGTAGAAAGGACGTATATTTTGAATACACAATTTAAAAAAGGGATTCTGGATTTGTGTATCCTAAAGGTTGTTAAAGATAAAGAGATGTATGGCTTTGAGATTATTGATAAGTTATCAAGTATATTAGATATTAATGAAAATACAATTTATCCGATTTTAAGAAGACTTACAGAACAAAAACTATTTACAACATATACAAAGGATAGCCCACATGGTGCACAAAGAAAATATTACAAGATTACCACAGCAGGTGATCATAAGTTATCAATTTATATTGATGAATGGGATACGTTTATTAAGCATGTAAATCAAATTTTAAAAGGAGAAGTTAAATGAGTAAAAAGAAGTATTTAAATGAATTACACAATTATCTATTTGAAAAAGATGTTATCAGAAAAGATATTGATGCAGTGATCAGTGATTATGCTGAAATTTATGATGAGGCAATTGCTTCAGGATTTAGTCATGAAGCAGTCGTTGAAAAGTTGGGGCAACCAAAGGAAATTTATCAAGGTATTAAAGATACATTACATTTTGATTCTAATTCAAATAGAAACAAAATTGTTGCAATTATGCCTTTTATAGCGACCATTATGTTTTTTGCTGTAGGGTTTGGATTTGATGGTTTCTCATATGCATGGGCATTTTATTTACTCATACCTGTAACAGCAATACTAGTTAATGTCCGGGGTAAAGAAAGATTTATAGCATTAACGCCTTTTATATCAGTGATTGTATTTTTCTTACTAGGATTTTTTCTACAACTTTGGCATCCTGGTTGGCTTATATTTTTACTTATACCCGTTACAGCAATCACACTCAATACTAAAGGTAAAGATAGGATTGTTGCACTATCGCCATTTCCATTGGTTATCACCTATGTTTTAATTGTAACTTATGTAGCCTATGATTTTTATTTGTATGGGTGGGCGATATTTGCATTAATCCCGCTATTGGCACTTATATTAAAACCGGTTAAACTTAAAGATATCATTATGATTATAGCGATACTCGCTGCAGTTGGCGTGCACTTAACAATTTACTTTACAACCAAAGAGACGCAATATGCGTGGTTACCTTATTTATTTCCTGCACTATTAGGTATTCTACTGGGTTATGTACAAGTAATCACAAATGGTGAGGTCAATCCTAAAGAAAAAAAGTGGGTTACTGCATCTTTTATCTTTATCATACTTGCCTACTTGCTCATTAGTTTCCTAGTTGGTACTATTTGGTCATGGAGCTGGATTATGTTATTACTGATTCCTATGATTGCAGTATATGATAGTTCTAAATTTGATCACCCAGTAGCATATGTGCCATTTTTATGTGTGATCACATTTATGTTACTTGGTATGCTAGGTGGCTATTGGAATTTTGCTTGGATGGTATTCCTTTTGATTCCCATTACAGCAATACTTACAGAGGGTAAATCAGAAGATGAAAAGTCTGATGTTGCAACAGATGCTTTTGATGAATCAAGTGAGGACTAACATAATTAAAGTATATAAATTTTTGTTCAACGCTCTGGATGATATAATAGAACTATAGAAAGGAGTGATTTGTATGACAGTCAAAGAATTTTTAGATAAAGAAAAACCGAAAAAATATATCATTACAGACCGTATGCGCACACCTTTAACAGATGAACAATTAAAATGGATAGATCTTTCAGATGTTTTAATTAGAAATACGGATGTATTAGCAGATGATACAGTTAGAATTCACTCGGATTTCATAGCAGATGGATGTTAGTTTACATAAGTTTTAAAGGACATTTTTAAAAATGTCCTTTTCTTTTTATGCGGTATAAAATATGTGAATTATCAGTTGTGTAGTGCTGTATTAAATGCTACATAAAATAAATTATTCTTTATGGTTGACATCTATAAAAAAATATATATAATATATGCGATTAGTTTATTGTAATTGAACAATATGTTTACACATAGTAAACTTATAGTCGTATTCAATCACTGATATTTTACAATGAGTAAACACACGGATAGGAAGGTATAAATCATGGCATTTATCGAATTAAAAGATGTAACAAAAGAGTTTAACAATCAAGTTGTTTTAAGAGGAATTGACTTAGAAATTAAAAGCAATGAATTTGTAACCTTACTTGGACCATCTGGTTGTGGTAAAACAACCACTTTAAGAATTATTGGTGGATTTATTGAACCAACGGGTGGTGAAGTATTGTTTGATGGTGTCGACATTTTAAAACTACCTGCATATAAAAGACCAACCAATACAGTATTTCAAAGATACTCATTATTTCCACATTTAGATGTCTATGAAAATGTTGCTTTTGGTTTACGGGTGAAAGACCAAAATAGAAACGCTATAAAAGAAATTCAAAATCTAAAAGAAGTTTATAAAAAAGAAGTTGAAGCTTTAAACTATAAAGTCAA
>JBAYTJ010000110.1:0-3962 GCA_041675665.1 Acholeplasma sp.
GTTTAAAACAAACATCCTATTAAACTCTTTTGCGCCTTCACTACCGTACTTTAACATGGCACCCATTGGTGTGTCACCATTGACATATGCATTTTCACGTTTTAAATCAGAATCAGTTGATTTTGAAAATGCAATATCATGATATGTATGCATTAACCGTGTCGTTTTATCACGTACTTTGTTACGTTCTTCACGGTAAATAATATATGCTTTAGCAACATCAGAATACTTTAATTCAATTAAAGTGCGTTCCACTTCATCTTGAATGTCTTCAACAGTTGGAACGGACCTTTTAAAGTTAGTATCCACTTTATTTAATACACCCGAAGTGACCTCGTCTGCTAGCTTTGGATCTTTTCCAAGCGCTATGAATGCCTTTGTAACGGCATCATTAATCTTATCTGGATTGAATCTAACGATTCTTCCATCTCTTTTCTTTATCTTCTCTAACATGGTAATTACCCCTCTTTTCACATATTGTTTAGAGTTACTAATCACCACCAGAACATAGATGTCCATTAAGAAAATAAAACTTAAAATCTTATGGAAATCACTTAGCCTGATGGTTGAGTATTATCATTTTATAGAAAGGTAAAGTGTTTTGCAACTTATTCAATTATGTAAATGCTTACAGTCGTTTTCATAGAAAAACACCTTGCAAACAAGGTGTTTATATGCTTCAAATATGTATGTAAATTAATGAAAAATTACCATGATTATTACATTGACTTTTATCGGTTATTTGCTCATCACAGTAAAGCCGTTTAACAAGAAATTAGGACTTGGGATAAACTTAAATTCTAATTTTTGATTGTCAAATCTAAACTGATATTCTGCAAAAAAAGGTGTCTCTATATACAATATTTTAAGTGTCAATACGTTTTTTTCAACATAAGGTATTACCCAGTGCGGTTGTTTGACCATGAATAGATCTTTTGCATATATACTCTCACCATACATATCCTGATTAAAGTTGTACTCAAATTGATCAGTTTTTCCATCACAATATGTCACCAATAGATAGTCATGACTAAACTTAAGCTGCTTAATACTTAGTAAGTTATCTTCAAGTTCAAATGATTGGTTCAAATTTAGTGGATTAGATTTTGGTTCTACTTTAAATGTTTGACTGCTTAAATAGTTATTAAGTTTTTCTATTTTTACAGGTTTTACTGTATCATTTGTAAAATGTTTATAAATCAATCCATAAAGATTTTCATAATCTATATATTGTGCTGTAGAAATGATTGCTAAATCATTGAAGATAACAATGATTTGTCCATAAGCACCATCTGCACGGTAACTTAAGTTCGGTGATACATGAAATTGAAATCCATATTGATATCCGATTGCTTTAGCATTTGGGTTATTCACATAATCTTGTTTAACGGATTGTGGTGACGTTGCCATTTTAAGATACTTTTCTGATACATAGCGTTTACCGCCATACATACCATTATTTAATAGTAGCTGTCCTACCTTAACCATAGCATCATTATTAATACTCAGCCCATAACCGCCAAAGTTAATACCTTCTTTAGCCTTACCCCAGTGATAGTTTATAATCCCCAAATCATTAAACAAGTGCCTTTGTAGATAACTTTCTACAGTTTGCCCTGATATTTTGGTAAACAGTGCACTAAGCATATGTGATGTTGCCGAGTGATAATGATAGTGTGTACCTGGTGTATATACAACTTCTTGACTTAAAAAGTATGTTCTATAATCATCTGTTTTTAACATTTCTTTGTTATTTTCTTTAATGATACCTGTAGTCATCGTTAATAAGTGTCTAATTGTAATATCTTTAATTTTAGGATCATATACACTTGGTAATTCATCCTTGAAATATTCTATAATCGGTTTATCAAAATCAATCAACCCTTTATCATATAACATCCCTATAGCTAGCGATGTTATAGATTTCGTTACAGAAAACACCAGCTGTTTACCTTCTTTTAAATAGGGTTCTTTTTTAAAATCAAACAGTACTTCATCTTTATTTGCTACAGTTAAACTAATTAAGCTTGAATTTTTGTTTGTTTCTATTTCTTTTAAGAAGTTATATACTTTTGTATGTACATCCATCATGTAACCACCTTTTTTTATTTCATTGCCTCTAAATTTTTAACTTTTGCTGCCGTTGTACGATTATAAATAGAGCGATAACTTACAGCAATACCTACGATATTACCAATCAGTAAAAATAAAGCATCTTGGATAAACCCTGCAAATGCACCTTCAACCTCAAACAATTCTGATAGTGTCAAGTTATTAAATGAGGCAAAACTAAGCCATGTATACATAAATACTGATACACTAACAACTATGGTGATTACCCCAATTAAAAGTGGAACCCATCCATGTTGTGGCCCCTTAGCATGTTTATATGCGAAAAAGGATGCAAACGGAACAATCAAATATAACCACCAACTCATAAATCCAAATTCATACGCAATGACAGAAGGAATAACCCCAACTACAGCCCCTATAACTGCGAATACAATACCACCAATAAGGTGTGTGTTGTCACTATCTTTTGCCTTAACCTCATCAACCATTTGATTCAGTTTCTTCTCATAACTAAATTCATTTACTGGTATAGTTACTTCTTGCTTTAAGCCTTGTTGCAGTTTTACATTAATGATCTTATACCCTGTTATTTCTTCATCTGTACCATAAATTTCTTTAGATATAATTTTCATATCTCTTGATTTGAAAAAGTCTACTAATAAAGTGGCTTTTTCCTTAGCTTTAACAACATTTCTAACAAAAATTGAAACTGCATTTGATTCATGTATAACACTTGAGAATAATAAACCTGCCATACCAACTTCTTTTCTGATTGCTTTCATTTGAAGTGGTGGTATGGTTTTATCCATAATAAATGTTAGGTAATATTGCTTGATACCTAACCCCGCATTTACCATAGTTAATTGATACTCATAATCATCGATTTTACCTCGATAAGCAGCATTACTATACTTGGCTGTTAATTTAACAGCCATTTGTTCCATTGTCATATATTAGCCCCTCGCCTTTGTTTTACTTATAATTATATCATGTATTATTTGTAAAGAAAGCCATATTATAAAAAAAGACAAGCATTATAACTGAACATCCTCCCATGTCATTTAACTTTATTAAAATCATTGCTAATCTACACCATTAGATTACATTTATGATTGATTTTATCAAATGTATGTTTGTTTAATCGTTACTTCAATCAGTTACAAAATATAGCTTCATTCTATATAAAAATAACCTTCCGAAACGGAAGGTTATTTTGTTACATTTGAAGTTATGCCAACTCTGCATCCATTGGTTTTGAACTTGATCCTTTAACTTCTTTTAAGTTAAGATAGTAATTATACATTGAAAGTTGAATATATGGTAATGCATATAATAGGTAAATACCAAGTGTAATAAACCCTAATAAGAAATGACCAATAAAACTTAAGTTAAAGATGAAAAAGTTCATCTTATAACCTTGCATCATGCGGCGACTTTCTTTAAGTGCATCCATAATATCCATATCTTTATTTTCACTAATGATTAATACTGCTTGTGAATATCTTAAAGCAAATATAATCCCTGGAATAATAAACAGTATTAATCCAACAATAACAATTAAACCAACTAAAAGATTTACAACAAAGATTTTAAGTGCATGTTCTAAATCTCTAAAGTAAGTGAAGATTGGTTCAAATGCAACCTTCTTTTCTTTTAATATCTGTTTACCAACAACGAATACACCCATCATCAGGATCGGTGAAACAATGAAAGCAAGTGGTGGTACCACACTAGCAAGTACCCCTGCAACCAAAATAACCAATAAAAACATTAATCTATTACCGATTAATGCTTCTTTAGCTTCAATCTTCAGTGCTCTGAAATCCATTAAATAATACCCCCTGTATTATAATTTATATCCTTATTATATAACAATTGTGAATTTTGTA
>JBAYTJ010000111.1:0-3790 GCA_041675665.1 Acholeplasma sp.
GAATATATTAATACTCATAAATTTGCAATTGATTATGATGATATGTTAAAATATGCAAGAAGTGAATCTAGAGATTACTATTATGAATTAAGACGAGATTTCTACAATAAAAACAATAAAGTGCTTAATCTCAATGAAAGTTATGAATCGTCTCCATTTATTACATATCAAACAAGAGAAATTATACAAGATATCGCAGGTATAAGTGATACTCTTTATTACGTACTAAATGATAGTAATGTTATAAAAATGTACATAAGTACACTCCATACGTTGGATACACAAATTGGTCCTATTGAATGTGTGACCCAAACATGTACTACAGGTCCAGTGGCTCCAACTCCGATAGATCCTAATTACGATATCTCAGTAGCACTTGAAACATCGAATATCACAGATTTACTCAATATATATAGTGGAAATGGAGTAAAAATCGGAATTCATGAAGGTTGGTATTCTCCCGCTTATGGATTTAATGCAACAAGTGGACTGATTAATAGGTATAATCTAGCTATTTCACCAGCTTATGTAAACTATTTCGTTAATAAAGCAGAAAAATCTAATCATGCAACACTAGTTGCGTCCATCGCTGGCGGCAATTATGGTGTTGCCCGTGATGCAAGCTTTCTTTCAACCGAAATAGTTTCTACATCTGAAGGAATATTTGATTATTTTGATTTTGCTCCTCTTCAATGGCAAGTTTTAAACCAAAATGTTAATGTTATCAATATGAGTTTTAGTGTTTTTTCATTCATGAATGAATCAAACAATTATAATGCATTAGCAAGAAAATATGATAAATTTGCATGTGATAACTTGGTTGTTATTGTTGTTTCATCGGGAAATGCATTAGGAAGTGACTATAAAACTGGAACTCCAGGGAACGCAAACAATTTAATTACAGTTGGAGGCACTGAAATTGATGGTAACCAACGATATCCCAGTTCAAGATATGTAGAAAATCCAATTTACAATACTAGTGTACAAAAACCAACTCTTGTTGCACCTGGTAAAATGTGGGTTCCATATAATCCATTTTACTCTGAGCAATCTCCATATAATGAATACGTACCTTTTGGAACAAGTCTTGCAGCACCAATTGTTACAGGTGCAATAGCATTAGCTATGCAAGCAAAACCATTCTTAAAAGTTTATCCGGAACTTGTACATTCACTTATTACGAGTACTGCTGACTCTTCGTCATTCTCATATAATGATTATAGAGGTGGACTGGAAGATCAGATAGGTGCTGGTTTGATTAATGCATCATGTTTTGTTCAAACAGCCATTTCTGAGAATTACTTTTTGTTCACAAATAATCTTAATGCTCCAGGAGAAATCGAAAGCACTGTAATATCTGTAAATGCAGGTCAAACCTTAAAATCATCTTTATTTTGGTTTTCACAAATTTCCAGTAATCTGAACTCAAGAACAATCACTCCATATAAATTAAGAATTGAACAACTTGATGGGACCCTTATTGAAGAAATTGAGTTTCCTAATAATCTTTTAATAATTGAGCATACATTTAGCTATAATCAAACAATAAGGTTATCAGTAGTATTAACATATGCAAAATCAGGTGCAAATTTGGACAAAGGAGCAGTTTCATGGAACATTTACTAAAATCTATTTTTAGGTTAAAGCGCGTTACATATTTATTAATGATAATAGTCTCTTTGTTAATTTTAAGTTCGTGCAAAGATGATACAGATAATGATATAGAGTTTAACTATGAGATCATTCCCTACTTTTCTGGTTTCGCTGTCAATCATCACGAGGATGTCAATTATGTTTTTACTCAATTATCAGCACTACAATCACAGGACAACATTTCTAATACACTAACAGAAAAGTATGATGAAGCATACTTTGATCACTTTATACTTGTTGTAATGGATTTACTTCAGGTACATATTAACGCTTCTGGACCAGCTTTTACAGTTCAGCAGATCAATCAGTATGAATCATCATTGAATATTCGATTAATTCATAACATTGATCATTTCAGTGATGTGGACTTATACCTTGTTTACATATTTATTGAAATTGATAAGAATGAACTGAATAGTGAGGTGATTGAGAGCGTCAACACACTTCATTTAAATACGGAGTATTATTATAAAATTCAATCTGACTCTCCTAACTCCCTATTGTTCATGTTTTCACCATCATTGCTAGGAGAACATAAATTTCAATTAGCATGGAATCATGAATGGTTTAGTGGAACTTTAAAGATGGATATTTCTAAGGACTTTAATATCATTACTATTTATGATATGCATTTTTCTGAGGAAACACCTAATATCTATGATTTGCCAACCGAAGCACAGATTACGAACTTTATTAAGTCTTCACAAATGACATTCATCTATGGTGGTAAAGCATATATAAATACTCCAATAACGTAAACAATAGATTTTTGAAATGACTTCAAAAGTTGGAGTGTGGGCTATATAGGGTATTTTCACCGGTCATGTTCGACATATTACCATATCGTATAAAAAGCCTTATTAAGGATATTGTTCAGGTGTGCTCAAATTTTACTATGTGTGTGTAAAACACAATGAAACGCACGTAATTGTATCAAAATAGGCACTCAACACAGATGAAGTATAAGTTTGATACAATAGCAAATGATCGATTTGCTATTGTATCAGATTTTTTTACGTAGAAAAGGAAGAAATAACAATTATTCTCTAATTTGAGATTATTGTCAATAATATCGTAAACTTAGTAAAGCACACATTGTCAATAATATTGTAAACAACATTGTTGACTTATTGTAAATGATATTGTAAACTATTATAGAGGTGTTATTATGAGCGTTTATGAGAAGTATAAGAAAATTCGTAATGAGATTGATCACTATCCTTTAGATTCAGAATTAATCTATAAGTATGGATTTACCCTAAATGATATGGATAAAATTCGTCAAGAGAAACTAATAGATATTGAATACATTAGATTAAAATTGGGTGTTCAATCTGGAAATCGATTATTGTATTGGAACAATAAAAAGATTGTTATGAATTTTTCCGGTAGTCAAAATTTGATTCGTAATTCAGTAATGAATCAGTTCTCTGATTTTCGTGATTCAGAAATACTAAATGGTTTTATATTTTCTGAAATAGAATCCAGTTTGGCGATAGAAGGTATTAGAAGTACAAGAACTAAAATCGAGATATTAAACAAAACTGAATATGATGATTTGACAGAATTGAATGATATTATCACTAAAAATATGTTGTTAGGTTATGAATTCGTTAAAAACAACGACATAACAGAAGAAAACATATATAAACTATACAATATATTATCTAGAAAGTGCTTAGAGAATAACGAACTATTATTGCCAGGCAATTTTTATCGGCATGATGAAGTACATATTGTTGATGGTGCAAATGCAGTGGTTGATTATGGGGTTGATTGGAAACTACTACCGCATTTAATGGGTGAACTAATTGATTTTATTAACGAAGAAAAAACATACGAAGAGCATCTTATAGCTTCGCATATCATTCATTTTTACTTAGTATACCTTCATCCATATTTTGATTATAACGGACGAATGGCAAGATTAATGTCCTTTTGGTATAATTTCAGGCATGTGCCATCTTTGAGTTCGTTGTTGGTTAGCGAGGCTATAAATAGTAGAATCCATAAGAACGGATATTACAATGCGATCATGAATTCGAGAAAATCAGGTAATGATATAACCTACTTTCTGGAATATATGGGAAATATAGTACTAAAGTATTCGAAAATATACATAAATTTTTATACTATA
>JBAYTJ010000112.1:0-3758 GCA_041675665.1 Acholeplasma sp.
AATTTCTCGTCAATATCTGTCGTTATTTGGTTGGCCAATAGGTTTGCATTTCGATCGGCAAGTTGATACCAATTGGTAAAAAAAATGATGCCAATGGTTAAAAATCCAATGATGATAACACTTAGAAATGTACCAATAATTAATGAACGAATAGAAATCGTGCGATTGACTCTTGTCATCTTGTTCCTCCATGTGAAGTCAACATGATGCTACGGGGGGTGTCTTTTATAATGTTATTATAACATGGTGTTAAACATCTATTTCTTACATATTTATTACGTTTTACCTATTTTTTATAACGATTAAACAAAAAAAGACCACTAAATCTTTCATTTAGCGGTCTGTTTGAAATATTTAGTTTTTAGACAACAGCGTTGATAACAAAGTATGCAATAAATGCTACTGATAAGATGTACATAGTCAATGTAACTTCTTTATGTCTTCTTTGAACTAGCATTAATAAAACGTATGTAATAAATCCAAATGCAATACCATTACCAATTGAGTAGTTTAATACCATCATTAAGATGGTGATAAATGATGCAGCAAGTGATGGTTTATCATCCCATGCTATACCCTTTAATTGACTCATCATAAATACACCAACAAGCACTAAAGCCATTGAAGTTAAAGCTGCTGAAGTAATGAAGATACTGAATACTGGATATGCAACAATTGAGACAAGGAATAAAACACCGACTAAAACTGATGACAGACCTGTACGTGCGCCTGATTCAATACCAGCACTTGATTCGATATATGAAGTCACTGTAGAAGTACCTACAACTGCGCCAACAACAGTACCGATAGCATCTGACATTAAAGCTTTGTCGATATCTTTCATTTCACCATTTTCATCAAGTAAACCAGCAGGTTCTGCAACAGAAATAAGTGTACCAGCTGTATCGAAAATATCTAGGAATAATAATGAGAAAATAACAAACCAAAGATCACCTTTACCAAATACAGTTCCTAAGCCTTTCGTAAAACCAAAGAGTGTTTCACCAAAACTACTTAAGTCATTATAACCACCTGCGAAAGCTGGCATACCATCAACCTTAAAGATTAAACCAATTGATACACCAACAATTGCAGTTATTAAAATTGCGATAATTAAAGCAAATTTGTTGATCTTATGGTTAACTGCATAAAGCACTAACGCTAAGACGATACCAAATAATGCAAGTAATACTGTTGGGTTTGATAAATCACCAAGTGAAACAAATGTTGCTGGGTTTGATACAACAATACCAGCGTTCTTTAAGCCGATAAATGCGATAAAGAAGCCGATACCAGCACCAATAGCTTTCTTTAAGCTAGCGGGAACTGCTCGAATAATTTGGGTGCGTACTGATGTGAGTGAAATCACTAAGAAGATAATACCTGAAATAAATACAGCAGCCATTGCTTCTTCCCATGAATAACCCATTGTACCAATAACACCATAAGCTACAAGTGCATTAATACCCATACCAGGTGCAAGCGCGATTGGATAGTTTGCAAGTAATCCCATCACGATTGTAGCGATTGCTGCAGAAATTGCTGTTGCTACAAACACGCCACCAACGGGCATTGGATCAAGTGTATCTGCTAAAATAAATGGATTAGCTGCTAAAATGTATGCCATTGCTAAGAATGTAACAAGGCCACCAATAAGTTCGGTACGAACAGTCGTACCTCTTTCTTCAATCTTGAAGAATTTTTTAATTCTCTCCACTTTCTTTTGTTCTCCTTTTTATTTTTTTTGTATTCACATGTATTTTGCAAATAAAAAAACCACGTTCATGTGGCTTCTTCTACATATGAAAACAGCAAAAAGGATGTTTTCATATCGTAGTCGCGATTTTTACGGAATCACGGTAGAAACTTGACCTCCACATTAGGTCGATTATACGATACATTGAATACTATTTCATTTTAGCAAAGAAAATTTTGAATGTAAACCCCATAATTAAAAAAGATGACAGATTGTTGTTTTACAAAAAAAGCAGAGGTCATCTGCTTTTATGCGATTGTCTTTCTTTTGAAGTTTCCAAACACATTTTTAACTGGTCTAGTAACAATAAATGCTTGTGGATCAACTTGTTTAACCAGTCTTACGAGCGTGTGTAATTCATAAGATGAAATAACTACAAAGATCATTGTTTTCTCATGATGTGAGTATGCCCCCTCTACTTTCATGAGTGTTACACCCCGGTAAACTTTCACTAAGATTTCATCAACAAGCTGTTGTGGAACGGTTGTTATAATATCGACTGCTAGAAATTGATACGCAGTATGAATTTTATCTGTCATTATCGTTGATATGATTATACGAATGACTGTATATGATGCAATAACGCCACCCGTAATAACAACTCCTTGTGTTGTTTCCTGACCACCAACAATGAACCCACCAAGCAGTGCAATCGTCACATTCATTGCCATCGATATGAAACCGACAGTTTTTCCTTTTTTGAAAGAGAAATATTGTGCAACGATATCAAGACCACCCGTTGATGTCCCGTATTTTAGAGCACCACCCGCACCAATACCAATGAGTAATCCTCCTAATACTGATGCTGCTAATGCATGTTCAACACTGTTAAGTCCGAAATTTACTTTAGGGAACCAACCAATAATTAAAGCTTGTAAAACAACTGAGATAATACTATGAATGGTGAAGCGATGTGAAACACCAAACCATCCTAAAATTAAGATAGGAATATTCATGATGATAACAAATATACCTAAGAAATCATCTTTTAAAGTATAGTCAAACCAAACATAAGCTGCATCTCTAACAAGCTGTCCAATACCCGGAATTCCCCCTGTGTACAGTGGGACAACAGACGCTTCCAAAAACCACGATACTCCAATACCATAAATGATCGTAAAGACGATGACTGCGATAAGTCTTTCTATTTCTGGCTTGTATGTATTCGTGAATTTTTCAGATTTAAACCATGTAAACAATCTACTCATTTCTTTCCTCTAAGATTTCTGCAAGTTTTTTTGCTAAATCAAAACGTTCAAAAAGAACTTCAGGTTTACCTAGTGTTTGTTCTTCGTATAAACCAAACTCTTCAATCGATTTAAAAGATAGATCAGATACACCAATTTGTTTTGCGATTTTA
The DNA here is from genome assembly GCA_041675665.1 of Acholeplasma sp. Lineage (GTDB taxonomy): Bacteria > Bacillota_I > Bacilli_A > Acholeplasmatales > Acholeplasmataceae > Acholeplasma. Next base: position 3,117 of record JBAYTJ010000112.1, read on the forward strand.
TGTGCTGTTTCTGGAATAAATGGTTGAAGTGAAACTGCTACAAATCGAATTGTTTCAAGTAAATGATATAAGACATGATCGAGTATATCTTTCTTACTTTCATCTTTATTTAAATTCCATGGTTCCGAAACATCAATATATTTATTAGCAAATCTAGCAAGTATAACAATCTCTTCTAGCGCATCTGCAACTTTAAGTTGATCCATATTCGCACGAATAGCTGGTAAGAGTGTTAATGCTTTTTCTTGAAGTGATAATTCAAATGGTTCATCGAGAATAACTTTTCTAACAATGCCATTTCGATACTTATGAACCATACCTATGGTGCGATTAACAAGGTTACCAATGGTGTTTGCTAAATCACTGTTATTTCGCTCTATAAGGAGTTCATAGGTAATATTACCATCTTGAGCAAAGGGTATTTCATGTAAGACATAATAGCGTACGGTATCAACACCAAAATATCTCACGAGATCATCTGTATACATAACATTACCGATTGATTTACTCATTTTGCCTTTATTTACTAAAATCCAAGGGTGACCAAAAACTTGTTTAGGTAACTCAAGTCCGAGTGCCATTAAAATGATTGGCCAATATATTGTATGGAATCTTAAAATATCTTTTCCTATTAAATGAACA
>JBAYTJ010000113.1:0-3683 GCA_041675665.1 Acholeplasma sp.
CTAAAACAATGCTTATTTGGTGATAATAATCACTAAGTACTTAAAATATTATTTTAACTATTAAAAAAAGGCCTGATTAGAACCACAGACCTTTGATATTTAGCTGTGTATATGTGAATGATATGCCGTAGATTAGTAATCATATGATTTGATTATACGAGATTTAACTTACCTCTAAAACAATCCCATACCTTTATTTTTAAAATCAAATAATTATACGAGTATTTTGTCAAAAATGTTACTTCTAGTATAACCTTACAATTTGGATCAATACCACTTTCAACATGTATTATCAATTTTTTAGCTAAAAAAATAGCATTTTCATGCTATTAATTTAAAGTTTTGATAACGACTTTCGTACCCTTATAATTGATGTCCTTATTAGCGTTTAAGCGTCTGACTGAGTCTTTTCTTAAACCAAAGACAGTTTCATTTTTATGGTGTTTAATATCACCAATGTTTTTAGAGAATATACCGTATTCTTTTTCCATGAACTTAAATAGGGTTGGTGGTGTTAAACCATGTGCCTTACCTAAGTTTAGACTAAAGTCTACATATTGACCTGCACCACGTGCACTCGGAGTTCTACCTCTTTTGGTATCTCTACTACTTGATACTTTATCATCCGATCTTCTTCTAGATGTTTTTTCTGGAATAATTTCGATGTCATCATATGTTTTTTTAGTTGGTAACATATCATGTAGTAAGTAATTTAGTATTTGATCTTTACTAGCTTCATCAACCAGTAAGTCTTTAATGGTATCTAAGTGATTTGGATACTCATTTTTAAGTTCTGATTTAATTGTTTGTTTAAATGATTTAACTTGTTGTTTATATACATCATCTGCTGTTGGCACTTCTAAACGTTTAATGTCTGCTTTAGTAAACTGTGCAAGAATTTCAATCATACGACGTTTTGATGGTGTAACAAAAGTAAATGCTTTACCTTTTTTACCCGCACGACCTGTACGACCGATACGGTGCACATAGATTTCATCTTGTTGCGGTAGGTCATAGTTGATAATAATTTCCACATCATCCACATCTAGTCCTCTAGCTGCAACGTCAGTTGCTACTAAAAGTGAGAGTTGTTTGTTTCTAAAACGGTTCATAACGTATGTACGTTGTGATTGTTTTAAGTCACCATGAAGTGCATCCGCTGTAAAGTTTGCTTTTTGTAAACTTTCAGCAATACGATCAACCCCTGCTTTTGTATTAACAAATATTATCGCAGTCGATGGATTTTCAAAATCTAGTAAGCGTTGTAATAATGCTAACTTTTCTTTTTCTTTAACTAAAAAGTATGATTGACTAATACGATCAACAGTTAAACTTTTAGTTTCTATCTTAATAATCTCTGGATTTTTTTGATAGTTTTTAGCAATCTTTTTAATGAATGCTGGCATTGTTGCTGAGAACAATACTGTTTGACGTGATTCTGGTGTTGTTTGCAAAATGCGTTCAATATCATCTTGGAAACCCATTTTAAGCATTTCATCCGCCTCATCTAATGTTAAGGTTGTGATATGACTTAAATCAACCGTACCACGATCGATATGATCGATAATACGTCCAGGTGTTGCAACAATAATATGTGGTTTTCTTGCAAGTTCCTTGAACTGTCTTTCATAAGACTCACCACCAACAATGGTCGTAACTCTTAATTCTGGATAGAACTTCACTAATTTAATAATCTCTTTATAAACTTGATTTGTTAACTCTCTAGTTGGTGTTAAAATTAAACCTTGAGTTTGCCTTAAAGATGTATCTGTTTTTTCAACCATCGGTATGCCAAAAGCAAACGTCTTTCCTGTCCCTGTTTGAGCTTGTCCGATTAAGTCTAAACCTAAAATCATCTTCGGTATTGCATGCTCCTGTATTGGTGTTGCTTCAGTAAACCCGAGTTTTTCTAATGCTACCTTTGTTGTATCTAATATTGGTAAATCGTTAAATAATATTGCCATTTAGTATCCCTTATTTCTTTTTCGTTTTTTGAACCTTGTTAAGTATACCATTATATTAGGTATTTTAATAAAGATATACAAAAAAAGATGATTTTCACATCATCTTTCACAATCATCATCTATACAGTATTTAATACCAGAGTCTTTTTCATACATTTGAATTAAAGTTTCTTCAATATCATTTACAGATACTAAGCCTGCCAATCTAAATCCATGGGTAAATGTAAGCGTTGGTGCTATGGTTATCTTTTGTAAACTTGCATGTTCTAGTTGGTTTTTAACAACTCTTAAACTATCATGATTTAGTAAATTATTCTTAACATCATTAATATCCAAACCAAAATGTCCGATTTGACTATCCAGGCTTGTCATCAGCTCTAAATTATTTTTATATATATTAAAAATCGCACATAGATAGTTATGTTTTAACCCCTTTTTGCGACCATATTGGAACAATTCATGATATTTAAAGTGCGCTTCACTTTGCGGTAGTGATCTAAATAAGACATCACAATCAGATGCATACTTAAAGCGTTTAAACGCATTATCTAAATTATTAATGACTTCTAAACTCGTTTTATTAAAGTCAAACCATATCTCTACTCTCATCTAATCACCTAAAATTATTTTATCATCTAATAAATAATAAGTCCTTATAAACGATAATTTATAAGGACTTTGTGTTATTTTAAGGTTTTAGAAATGAGACTATAAATTGATTTTGCTGTTTTATAATCTTGTAGTTTTGCTTTTAGTGGTGCATCCAAATAGATATTAGCAATTTGGCTTAACACACTTAAGTGTTCTTTTTGGTAACTATTTGGCATTGCGATTGCATACACTTCTTTAACTGGTTTTTGATCTAATGCATCATATGAAAGTTCATTCTTTAATCTGATGTATAGTACAGTTGGAAATAATACAGATGTATGTAAGGCATGTGGAATGGCTAAACCTTCACCAATACCGGTTGAAATTTCACTTTCACGTTTTTCCATGGCCGTTTTAAAATCTAGGCTTTCTGTAATACGTCCTAAACTTTTAAGTTTCTTTGCAATCAACTCAAATAACTCGTTTTTTGTTGTAACTTCTACATCTAAATAGATGTGTTCTATTTCAAATAGATTCATAGTAACTCCCTTTAATTATTTAAACCTAAGTGATTATATATGATATTTCATATGAAGTCAAATCACTTAGGTTTAAAAATCGCTTCCACATATTTGATTAAAGTGCTTTTGTACTTGTTTTAATCACTTGATATCCTAAAGATTGAATCGTTTTTTCGATTGTTTCTATTTCTATTTTGTGATCATCAAAGTTTAATTTAACTTTGCTTGCATTAAACATGACATGGACACTATCTTTATCAACCCCATTTAAAGCCTTAACCGCATTGTTTATTTTTTGAAGACATGATGGACATGTCAGTGTTTCTAATTGTATGGATGTTTTTTTCATAATCATCTGCTCCTTTATCTATATTTATATCAATTGATTTTATTTATACTTTGAATTTTAATAGTAACATGGCATTTACTATTACCACTAAAATGCTTGCCTCATGAACAAGCATACCAATACGCATGTTGAGCCACTCACCAAATATCAAACTTGTTAAAAGTACAACAACAACACCGACTGCAATAAAGATGTTTTGTAGCATTTTAGCTTTTGTTTTCTTTGCTAAACCTAAAGCATGTGGTAGTTTATTCAAGC
>JBAYTJ010000114.1:0-3606 GCA_041675665.1 Acholeplasma sp.
AAATAACACGATGCCAACAAGGATAATTAATGTTGTCATGATACTTGAGGCAGCTACAGCTATTGTCGAAATAGCGTCACCTTCATCACTACCTTTTTCAATACCTAAAGCATCTTGTGCATTAAGTGCTGCAGGAACTTTTAAAGAGCCTAAATTACCAGTTACGAATGCTAAATAGCTGCTTCCTGTACCAAGCATCGGTGTGAACGTAAACACTTCGATGGTGGTTACTGGCCAGAAGATCATTGCAGTTGCAATAAACCCGGCAAAAAACTTATCAAGTGGTGGCCACATACCTGTGACTAAACTAATCGTTAAAGGAACACTGATAAATAAAGCAAGTGCACCAAGCATCCATATACGACCTTCGAAATGAAGTTGATCTTTATATGTTCTTTCCATCTTACACAACCCCCAATAAAGCGTATAGTAAAGCCATACCCATCGCACCTATCATAGCTAATGGAATAGCATAATTCTTAAGCCATTCCCATTTAAATTTTTTCATCAATAGACCTAAAATAATGATGATAGCTGCTGAAGTAACAAGGACTAAAATGGACAATAATGAAATCCCTGTTGTACCATCAATTCTTTCTTTTGGTGCTAACACAAAACCTACAAATGCTGAAATTAAACCAATGAATAATGCATCCATTAAGATATTTTTCCATGTGTTATCTTTATCCTTGATCATATCCAATCGTCCACTAATTTTTTTGAAGAATAATGGAATGATTAAAAGGGGAGGTAAACATCCAAGTGTCATGACCCATAATGCTGTTATCGCAATTTCAGGTGATATGCTTGCTACATTATCAGGTAACCCAAAAGCACCATTAATGACATTAAGTGCAGCAGGCACTTCATAAGTTACAGCACCTAATGTTCCAAGTCTCATGCCTGCAATAAATGACCCAAAAAAATTCGTTAACGCGATTAATCCTAAAACAATAGCAATCGATGGTGCTAAACTAAAGACCATACTCGATGTAATTGTCTTATTGATTTGTTCTTTCGTAAATCCTAAAGCTAAAGCTCTTTTTCTCGCTTTTAATAAAAAATAGGTAGATTGTATCAGGACATAGGCAAAAACAATACCTACAAGCAGATAAACCCACCATGCATTTCGAAATTCCATAATGATGCACCTCGATTTTTCATGTTGGTAATATTATATAATAAAACAGAGGTAAATTTTAACAATTAATGACATTTAATCGAAAATGCGTTTATAATAGTTATAGAATTGGGGTGTAAAAACATGAAATCACGAAAAGAATTAAAAAAAATTGCTTGGGAACAACTAAGACCCACATACTGGACGGTATTAGTTGCTCTATTAGTTACTTTTGCTGTACAACCAGCACTCGCTCCTGTTGCGATTATCATATCAGGACCTATTGCTGTTGGTGTATGTATTTATCTTCTTGATTTAATCGAAAATAAGACAGATGGTAGAAAAATAGAAATGGTTTTAGACGCATTCAAGAAGAATCTACCCGCAAATATTATTGCTAATATACTTATTGGATTATTTACATTTTTATGGTCATTATTATTCATTATTCCGGGTATTGTAAAAGCAATCTCATACAGTATGACACCATACATACTTGCTGAAAATACTGACATAGATGCGATGGATGCCATCAAGCAAAGTCAAGAACTCATGCACGGACACAAGATGGAGTTTTTCGTACTCATTCTAAGCTTCTTTTGGTGGTTTGTTCTTTGTTTGATTACAGCAGGTATTGGATTTTTCTTCCTTTTACCCTATGTAAAATTAACGATTACGAACTACTATATAGAACTAAGAGGAAAGAAGAAAGTTCAAATTTCACTTGATTAAATAAAGATATAGGATGCAAAATTGCATCCTATTTTTTTTGATATAAATATTCACCTGCGTGAACAAACTTTGTTGGTAACCACTTTGTTTTCATCTCGAACTGATAGATTTGATAACCCTCATAGATTTGAACATTTCGACCAATATCAGAAGGTAAACTTTGGATATTTTTTATCTCAAAATGATGGTTAATCATTTTATCTTTATAGGAACCTTCATAGAGATATCCGTTATGTGTTAGTGTTAATCTTCCGAATCCTACTGTTCTTAATACGTTTTGATCGATTGATTGCAAAATAACTTTACTCGACAATTCAAAATGAGGATTTTGATCTATATCCTTTTGAAGTCTAAATGCTTGCTGATCAAAGAGTTCATCAATTGTTTTACCACCAATTTTTCCATATGTATCATAGATCATTTCATGAGAACAATTTGGGCAAACTAAACGATCTTTTTCAGTATTTAAACCTTCAGTAAAGCATTTAGGACATTGATAAATAACATTTTCTAAGTTGTCTATTGATTTTAATTTATAGCGATATTTCTTTTCTTCATTATATAAACCAGTTGAAAAAGATAATGACTTGTTAACGATGTTATATATATCTTCTAATTCTAAGTGATTGAGATCATCTTTTTTGATGATTAAAACTTTTTCTGTTTCTGATTTTCCAGAAAATGTCCTTTTTGACCATGGAGGATTAACTAAATAAGCATTTTTGTGTTTAACAATATAAACATCAACACCAGCCTTTTTAATAAACTTAGCTATCGAAAATGATAAAGTAAGTGTTCTTCCTATAGGCGATATTTGACCCTCAGGAAAAACAGATACGATACCTTTTTGTTTGAGTATTCTAAAAGCTTTAAGGGTTGCTACAGGATCTGATTGCATCAAACTCTTTGGGATCGCTCTAGCAATTTTTAAGAAAAATCGTGTACCAGGCTCATAAAACATTTTTTGTGCAGCTAAATAAGTTACACGTCTTGGATACATCGCTGCTGTCGTATAGACAAAATCATAAAACGATGTGTGATTACTCAATATAATTGCAGGTCCTTTAATCGTCAATTTTTTAGTAATTCTATTTCCTTTCAGACATGCAAATATCTTGAGTAAAAAACCGAGTGTTACGTATAAAAAAAGATTAGGTCTTTTCATATTATAAAATATCCTTTATGTCACCATCAATTTCTTGATTATTTTCAATAAGAGTCATGATTACTTTTTGATTTTTCGCATCAATTTTATATTTAAATGAAATATAGATACCTATACCCATGAAAATAAGTGGTGCAAATGACATGATGATTCGAATCATTAAAGTCGCACTATCTGGCTGTGCAGTTAATGCAGGTTCTCCAGGAACTTGCTCTTCAAATTTGGCTAAACCAATTAGAAACATCACAAGTGCTAGACCAATAGCTTGAGCAATTTTATTAATGAAATTGGTGAAGCCACTCATTTGACCATCGAGTCTTTCCTTAAATTTCAATTGTCCAGCATCAACAACATCTCCATACATCGTATGAGGTACTAAACCAGGACCACTAATACCAAATCCCATAACCGCACCAAGTAAATAAATGACTAGTGGATTAACATTTGCAGGAATAAGCAAAATAAACAGAGCTGCAACAATCCATATCAAACCACCAAAACGATAAGCAAACGTCTTACCTTTTTTCTCGATCATTTTTAAATAAATAGGTAAAGCAACAATTTGCATTGAAAACATCAATGCAGCAGC
>JBAYTJ010000115.1:0-3583 GCA_041675665.1 Acholeplasma sp.
GTTCTGTGCTTTTAGATAACAAAAATACTGAGATCACTCGACATACAGAAGCGCTCCTTTTTGCAGCTAGTAGAGCTCAACACTTAAATGAGGTCATTATTCCAAATCTAGATAAGATTATTTTATGTGACCGTTATATTGATTCTTCATATGCCTATCAAGCATATGGTAGAGATTTAGGGATGGAATTTATTCAAAGTATAAATAGCTATGCATTAAACTTCTTACCAAATTTAACATTTTATATTGATTTAGATCCGCAAACTGGTATTGACCGGGTTAAAAGCAGAAGAAAACATAAAACCGATCGATTAGATCTAGAACAACAAACCTTCCATCAAAAGGTACGTGCAGGTTATTTAGAAGTGGCACGCATGTACAAAGATAGAATTATCGTGATAAATGGTAATCAAACGATTGATGCCATTTATGAAACTATTTTAGATCATATACTTAAACGCCTATGAATGAGATTATAAAAAGATTTCAATATGCAATTGAAAAAGATAGACTATCACACCTCTATTTAATTAGTGGTGCTTTAGGTGTGACTAAAAAGACACTTGTTAAAGAAATTACTTATTTAATTTTTAAACATCATAATGACTATGAACATTTACGTCATCAGCTTGATAGTTTTAATCATCCAAACTTAGTCTATATTGCTAAAGAAGGACAAACCATTAAGAAAGAACAAATACTTAACTTACAACAAGAGTTTTCTAAAACTTCACTGGTAACAGGACCACGTATCTTTATTATCGAGCAAGCTGAAACAATGTCTAATCAAGCTGCAAACTCGCTACTAAAGTTTCTAGAAGAGCCAAAAGATACAGATACGATTGGTTTTCTACTCGTAGACGATATGAATTTTATTTTACCAACGATACAATCACGGGCACAAGTTATTAGGTTAACTGACTTATCAGATGATGCATTCATTCAAACACTTATAGAAAATGAAATAGATATTAAAAATGCACACTTTATCGCAACACGTACAAAGGCATTAAGTGAAGCACTATCCATTTATGGTGATCAAAAGTATATAGAAACAGTTGAATTTATTGATACATTTATTGAGTGGTTAAAAAGAACGAATACATCATTAACACCACTATTTATGTCAATTAGTCAAATGCTATATCAAGACAAGGATGAAATCATATTTATTCTAGATATTATATGTCAAGTCTTTTTAGACATACTGCATATTCATATGAACCAAAAGGTTCACTATGAATTTATGAAAGAATCTTTACTAGAATTTGTCAAAAGAATATCTACAGATACTGCACAAGAAGTTATTTTAAGGTTACAAGAAACAATCAAAAATTTAAGATTACCTGTCAACATAAATTTATCCTTAAGCTCACTTTCTCTAGATTTAGAAGGTATTATTTCTAATGGTTAAAAGAGATTTATTAGGTACGAAGTTAATGATAATGTCTGATGTTGGTAAAGCATTTAATATGGACACGGTCTTACTAAGTGACTTTGTAAGAATACCTAAACGAACAAAATTGATTATGGATTATGGCACTGGAAATGCTGCAGTTATGCTCTATCTATCTCAAAGGTTTGATGGTGAATTGGTTGGTTTAGAACTTCAAGAGCATAGATATTTGTTAGCACTTAAAAATATAGAACTTAATAATCTTCAAAATAAAATCACAGTTAAAAATGTTGATGTAAAAACTTATCAACACGGCAATCGTGCAGATATTATTGTTTCTAATCCGCCCTATTTTAAAGTCAATCTAAAGACTAAACAAAGTATCGATGAGGATATGCAAATAGCTAAACATGAAATACATTTAAATTTAGATACATTAATTCAAGCAGTACGAAAAAACATTAAACACGGTGGTCTATTTTTCATGGTTCATAAGGCAGATAGATTAGAGGATATCGTTTTAGCATTAAATCAGTATGATTTTAAGTTAAAACGCATACAATTTGTTCATCCAAGTGTTGATCATGAACCGAATCAAATATTGATTGAAGCGCGCTTTAAAGGAAAGGGACACTTAATTGTGGAACCGCCCTTATTTCAATACAAGTCAAAAGGGGTCTTAAGTGACCAGATGCAAGCAATCTATGATGGAAGGATGTATCGAAAGTGAATATACAAGTCAGTTATGATGAACCTAAACCAACTTTATATGTTGTTAGCACACCGATTGGCAACTTAAAAGACATCACTTTAAGAGCACTTGAAACATTAAGAACAGTTGATATGATTTTGTGTGAGGATACTAGAGTTACATCTAGACTGACATCAAATTATCAAATTGAAGTGCCTTTAAAGAGTTATCAAAAGTTTAATGAGCATGCCATGGTTGATTTTGTCGTCGAACAACTTTCCATGGGGTTATCACTTGCATTAGTATCTGATGCTGGTACACCCTTGATAAGTGACCCTGGTTTTATACTCATTGATGCACTTATACAAAAGAACTTTAATGTAGTGAGTATACCGGGTGCATCTGCAGCATTAAGTGCACTCGTATCATCGGGTTTGTTAACTCAACCCTTTACGTTTTTAGGATTCTTACCAAGAAAGGTTGGAGAAATAAAAACTGTTTTAGAAAATTATATAGATAGAACGGAAACTTTAATAATATATGAATCTCCGAATCGTATGGAGAAAACACTCAAAATTATGTTTGAAGTACTAGGCAATAAAAGGGTGAGTATCGCCAGAGAACTAACAAAAAAGTTTGAAACATATTATAGAGGGTTGATTGGTGAATTTTTAGTTGATGTATTAGATAAACGTGGTGAATATGTCATTGTTGTTGAAGGTGCCACTAAAAAAGTATTGTCCATTCAAGATCCGGTCCAACTGGTAAATTTATACATCGATCAAGGTTTAACTGAAAAAGATGCAATAAAACAAGCAAGTCGCGATTTAGGTGTACATAAATCAGAAGTTTATAAAGTATTTAAAATCGATTGAATTATATAATAAACATTTTCAATGTAAATATCCGCTATGGATGTTTGGCAAAGAAGATGTTTTTATTTTGGAAGCAGCTAATTATTTATACATTTTAAATGTAAACGGTTGCAATTTAATTTTAAATCTAGTAAAATGATATATATCGAAACGTTTCAATAAGGATTGGTTATGAATAAAGAAAATAGACTATTAGTAGAAGATATTCAACGTAGAGCATTTAATCTATTGACGGATTTTACAAACTATAACACAAATGAAGATGGGTATGGTCTTACACTAGATCACAATCTAAAGCCAGATGTCGCCAGTATTGCTGCAACAGGTTTTACCTTATCAGGTTATATTATTGGCGTTAACTATGGCTATATCAATTATGAAGATGCATTATATAAAGTTATTAAAACTTTAGAAACACTTGCTTACCGTGTACCACATTATAAAGGCTTCTTTGTACATTTTGTGGATATTCATACAGGGCAAAGACATAAGAAAAATGAATTTTCAACGATTGATTCAATGCTGTGTTTTAAAGGCGTTATGTCTGTTGAAATGTATTTTAACGATGAGCGTGTTAAAACGTTATCAAGAACCATTCTAAATAGAGTTGACTGGCATGCA
>JBAYTJ010000116.1:0-3579 GCA_041675665.1 Acholeplasma sp.
ATGAAGTTTAAGACATACCGTGAGCTTATCTTTGGGTTTTATGTCTTAAGGCACCCGGAAGATGGTTTTTATGGTGTTAAACGAGAAGCTAAGAGTTCAAACTTAACAGCATCAATACTTATTCTTTTATTCTTTGGTGCATATATTACATGGTTATACCAAACTAACTTCCTGTTTAATAATGTTGTTGCATCAGAAATTAACATGTTACAACAAGTAATTGCCGTTTTCTTACCACTGGGACTATGGGTTATATCTAACTATCTTGTTTCGACAATTAGAGATGGTGAAGGTAAACTATCTGATGTATATCAAGCAACAGCATATATACTTATTCCAATGATCATTACCTTGCCTATATTAACGATTATTTCACAATTTTTAACGAACCAAGAAGCATTTATATATAGTTCCGTGATGTTTATTGGTTTATTCTTATCATTTATTTATATTATTTTCATGGTTAAAGAAGTACATTTCTATGAAATGAAAGCAACAATAGCAAATATTTTTGTTACCATATTTACAGCAATTATGTTGTTGTTATTTGCACTCATTATTTATTTATTAATAGGTGAGGCATTTGGTGTGGTTGCAGATATTATAAGGGAGGTCAACAGTCGTGGCTAAATACGGTAAAAAGATATTCATTAGCATCATCGCCTTCATTTTTGTTGCACTGATTGTTACACCAATTTTTGCAACACCTAAACATCCATACTTTTATGATTTTGAGTCAAGTAATGGTAACTTTTCATATGTCAACGATATGGTTTTAGAAAGTTCTAGATTTACACAATATAAACCATTAAGTCAAGATCAACTAGATACTTATGAAGATAGTAAACTATCCTATACAGAAGATGAACTTAATTTAATGGGTTATGAGCACGTCTTAACGCATACAAATGGCAGTGAACTTTGGTTTGAATCTAGAAGTTTTTCTGTAATTGTCATTGATGAATTTGGTTATATGTGGTCATCTAGAGCAGAGTGGCAGGACACTTTAAACTCGACACCAATAGTACGTCGTCGAATGCTTTCAGGTTTAAGTATTCAGTATGTAAATAGTGCATCTGTTAAATCAGGTACCGTCGTATCAGCACCAATACTTGATGTAACCCAAGCTGTCTTTAAAAACTTTGATGATGAAAATCCAGAAGACGCAATATACTCAGATAAAATCAGACCATATATTATTGATAGAAATCAATCAGCTAGAGTTGATGTTGATACATCAGTTAGCAATCATACATTGACTGCAAAAGTAAATTACAAAACAGATATGGATGATCGTCCGCTTAATATTAAGTTTGATGTCGAAATGACCTTAACCGATAAGGGATTATCCGTTTTGATTCCACAATCATCAATTGTAGAAAGTCACGTTACATTTAGATTACTATCTATAAACTTATTTAGATACTTTGGCGCGACATTAACAAATAACCAACCTGGTTACTTCGTTATACCAGAAGGTGTTGGTGCACTTGCACGCTTTGATCGCCTACAATCTGAAACCATGAGTGCAAACTACTACACTACAGATTTCGGTTTTACAAATGATCGTCAAGCAGCCAGTTTAGGTCTACCTTTTTATGGTATTGTCCATCTAGAAGGCGCACATGCGATGTATGCTTACTTAAAACAAGGTTCAAATAATACGTCATTTCAAGCAAGACTATATGAGGCAAATACTTTTAATAGTGCTTTTAATACCTATCAAGTGCGTTCGATTTTTAACCGTCCAATTGATCGTAGTGGTCGTACCATTGAAGCGATATTAGAAACTACATACCCTGAAAACTATGAAGTAGAGTACCGCTTTCTAGCAAACGAAGATGCAAGCTATGTTGGTGTTGCTAAAGATTATAGAGACCAACTTAAAGCAGATGAAATACTCGTAAAACAAGCGCCTAGAACAGATATACCTATCCTTTTATCTTACATTATGTCTGATAAAGAAGATGCCTTTATAGGCACTAAAACAATACATATGACATCACTAGAAGATGTTACGAATATCTATAATTACTTTAAAGAAAATGGTATAACAAACCAACAAAGTATTTTACGTGGCTGGTCCAATGATGGCTTTGTTAATCGTGCACCATATAAAGTAAGCCCATTAGAATCACGTCAACGATTCAATGATTTATCAGATTTAATGAAGGCAGATAATAATCATATCTTATTAGATAATGATTATGTATCAACAACATCAATTGCACCAAGAACACATAATGATAATCATACAATGAAATCATTATCTAGAATTCGTTATGAATATACGATATCTAATCAAGATCACAGGTTCTTTTTCTTAAAACCTGAGGTCAGTTTAGCAATGGCCCAAAATGATGTTACAAATATCCAAAACTTAGGTGTCAGTGGTTTATATAGTCCAACCATTGGTCATTCATTGTTTAGTAGTTATGAAGGCCGTACATTAATGACGAAATCAGAAGCACTTTTAATGTATCAAGAAATCCTTAATCTATACGATGTGAACTACTTAAGTCGTCCAAATGCGAATCTATATGCTTATATGGATGCTTATGTTGATATGCCAACAACCAATAAACAGTTTACAATTTATACAGATTTAGTACCAATACTACCAATTGTATTAAAAGGTTCCGTAGATTACTACGGTAATCATTTAAACTTTAATGCAATGGGCAATCAACGCCTACTTCAGATGATTGATTATAGTATGAGTCCAAGTTATATATTAACAATGAATGATACATATCAAATGCGTTATACGATGGCTTCTCGATTCTTTTCAACAACATTTAGCAATTATCAAGATGAAATTGTTGAGACATATGCTTTATTAAATGGTGTATTAAGTGATACAACAAATGCCTATTTTAAATCCAGAGAAGTGCTTGCTAAAGGCGTTATCAAGAATACATATGATAAAGATGGTCTAGAAGTTATCATTTATATAAACTATACGACACAAACTCAAAATATTGATGGTGTCATTATTCCAGCAGAAGGTTTTGAGGTGGTCTCATGAAAAATTTCTATTTAAAACTTTCTAAAGTAATGGATAAGATTAAACACTTCTTGAAAAACAACTTTGTTTTAACAATGACTTCAACCCATGTCATATTATTTAAATTTATAAAAATTAAAATATTAAGACATCGTCGTGCTGCATTTTACGGTTACTTATTTATTAGCTTATGGCTCATTGGGTTTATTATATTTTCATTATATCCACTCGTTTATTCTTTATTCTTGAGTTTTACGAGATCGACTTTTAACATTCAAACAGGCATGAATTCTCAAATGATTGGTTTTAACAATTATGTCCGTATTATTAGTGATGTAGAAACAATTATGCCAATGTATGTTGATTACATGTCAAGAATAATTATTGCTGTACCGCTTGTGATTGTATTTTCAATTATTATTGCTGTATTAATTAATCAGGTTAAACGTGGTAAGGGTATTTGGCGTACAATCTTTTTCTTACCGGTTGTTATATCCTCTGGACCAGTCTTAAATGAACTGATTAATCAAGGTATGACCTCATTACCATCTTTAGAAGAAAATGCTGGCTTA
>JBAYTJ010000117.1:0-3535 GCA_041675665.1 Acholeplasma sp.
ACCAAGGTTTCTTACCTTTGCAACCCAGCCCTTTAAGTAGACAGATCTGTTTAAGTTTTTTATTGTTAATTCATTATTGTTATGACTATACTTATTCATCATGATAAAAGCTCCTTTAGTGTTTCAACAAGTGCATCAAAAGCAACCAGTTGTTGGTGTTCTGTTACGGTGTTTTTCAGTTGTACTGTTTGCATTTTTAATTCGTCATCGCCTATGATAACCATATATGCTGCACCATAGTTTATAGCTTCTTTAAGCTGAGGTTTAAACCCACGATTTAAGTGGTCTATATCGGACGATATATTATGTGTTCTTAATTGACGTTGTAATTTAATGGCTTGTTTGCGTGTCTTATCATCAAATGTTACAAAATAGACATCTAGTTTATTATGATTTGGTAGTTGTATACCTTCTTGTTTGAGTGCACTTAATAATCTTTCCATACCAAAGGCATAACCGATGCCTGGTAAGTCTGGACCACCTAACTCTTTAACAAGATTTTGATATCTACCACCACCACCTAAAGCATTTTGTGCACCAAAACCTTCGATGGTTGCATGAATTTCAAAAACTGTATGTGTATAGTAATCTAAACCACGCACCAATTTTTTATCTATTTCATATGGTATTTCCATAATATTTAACAACTCTATGACATCATCAAAATGTTTTTTGGATGTTTCATTTAAATAATCAAGTGGTAAAGGTGCATCTTTTGTTAAATCAATATCATTTTTATCCTTAGAATCTAATATTCTTAATGGGTTGTTTAATAAACGAGTTTGCGAGTCTTTAGATAACTTATCTTTCATAGGTGTTAAATAATCAATGAGTGCCTGACGGTAGTTTTGTTTGGATTGATCATCACCTAAGCTATTTATTTTTACGCTAACTTGTTTAAGTCCAAGTTTAAAAATAGTTTCATAGGCAAGTTCAATAACCTCAGCATCAATGCTTGCCTCATTAGAGCCTAGTACTTCACACCCAAACTGCATAAACTGTCTAAAACGACCTTTTTGTGGGCGCTCATACCTGAAATTAGGTCCTAGGTAGAACAGTTTGGTTGCACCTGGTGTCGTATATAGTTTATTTTCTACAAAACTCCTAATTACACCTGCTGTACCTTCTGGTCTTAAGGTAAGATCCCTATTTGATTTATCTTTAAAATTATAGGTTTCTTTGGTCACCATATCAGATAGTTCATTGTCTCTATGTATGACATTAGAATATTCCATAATAGGTGTTCTAATTTCTTTGTAGTTATATGTGTTGAATAAATTTCTTACATAGCTTTCAAGTGCTACCCAGTTATTTACATCATCTGGTAGCACATCGTATGTGCCTTTGACTTTAATATAGTTCATCTTTTAAAAGTCTCCTTAGTTAAGTAATACCATTTTGAGGGCTCATTTTGACCAGTAAAACGGTTATAATATTTCTTTTCATCCTGATAGTCGAAAATGAAATTGTTTTTTTCTATGACACGCTGACTTTGTTCATTCTGATTCGCGTGTCCAATCACTATTTTCTTATAACCATGATAATAAAAACCAACTTCAAGTAATTTATGGAGTGCCTTGGACATAATACCTTGATTCCAGTATGCTTTGTTTAAACAAAAACCTGCTTCAACAACACCATCTGAGATGATGGTGTGAAAATCGATGGTACCAATCATTTTATCAGTTTTCAAATCAACGATAGCATAGCCTACAGGTAAGCCTCTTTCAGGACGTTTCAAGAAATACTGTTTTATAGAAATATAGCTTTCAGTAATATCATTGTAAGGTCCCCAACTTAAAAATCTTACATTTTCTAAGTCTTTACCATATTCATACATATCTTTACCATCTTTAACTTCGATGTCTCTTAATAGATAATTATCAAAATATATCATTGGTTGTTTCATTTACTTTCTCCTTTTTAACAAAAAACGCCCTTAAAAAATTCTAAGGACGAATAATTAGTTCGCGGTGCCACCTTAGTTCCAGATTAACTGGCCCTCAAAATGTGTTTAGTCTCAAAAGTTGTCCCATGACTTTGATCTTTGATGGTTCTTTCACCTGAATGAACCACTCGCTTGTTTTAAAGATCTTATCCATCATTTTTGCTTTATCTTCGACCGATTTAATTTCTAACTTATTTTATCACTTTATTGCTTGTTTAGCAATCAATTTATAAGTGTTCATTAATCTTTTTAATACTTTTTTTAATATTTTCTTTATAATACTGCATTGTTACTTCTAAGACCACTTGGAAAGGTACTGATAAGATTGCACCAATAATGCCAAAGAAAGCTTGACCGAGTAACACAAATGCAATCGTAGAGATTGGATTTAATTTCAGTTTTGTTTGGTATATTTTAGGATTAATGACATATGCATCCAGTTGTGGGAAGATTAGTGTAAAGACACCTATACCAATCATACCATACGCAGCATTTGGAACAGTCATCACAATAATAGCGGTAAATAAAATTGAGAAATAACCACCAAAGTAAGGTATAAGCGATAATACTGCTGCAACAATTGCTACTAAAGGTACAAAAACTAAAAACTCTGGGAAGAATATTGAAAGCATCAACATTAATCCACCATATTGAACCGCTTGAATACCAGCAATAATGATTTCTGCGACCAAATAGATTGTTAATTCTTGATCAAGTGTTTTAACAAAACTAACAGTTTTAGGTTTTACTGTGAGTGTAAGGTACTCCTTAATTTGCATACGAATCCTTGGAAAATTAAGTAAGAATATTATCCCAACGACAATAACAACCGCACCACCTATAATGACATTCCATACTTCACCTACTGTACCACCACTTGCAGTAAAGAAATTTGTTACCTCAACGATAATATCATCAACCAAACTAACAATATAAAGCGACATATCGGTTGTATCAACATTTAGTATTTGACCAATCTCATACATAATGTTTTCAATACCTACAGAAATGTTCCCAATGGATTCTATGGCAGGTTTTAATACACCCCAAACTAAAAAGATTACAAATACAGTAACAATTGTATAGACCATAATGATACCTACCCATCTAGGTATCTTATATTTTTGTAGTAAATTAATTAGTGGATTAAGTATATAAGCTAATGTAAAAGCAATGATTAACGGTAATATTGCTTGAAAACCTTTGCTTAATATACCTGAGACATTTGGCAGTATAAAGATTGCTAAAATGATAATGATGAGTAATAAAAGTATATTAACGAGTTTAAAATTAATTTTTTTCATACTTAGTCACCTATGTCATACATTAAATTAAATGGGCCTATATAAGTTGCATCGATTACCATATGTGCCCCAAATACACCTGTTTGTACGCTATAGCCTAATTTTTTTAACTTTGTAACAAATGATTCATATAGTTTTTGAGCCAATTCAGGTTTTGCAGCCTTCGTAAAACTTGGTCTATTATTATTTGTTACATCGCCATATAAGGTGAATTGTGATACAACAAGGATTTCTTGATTGTCTTTGTCTAGTTTTAAGTTCAGTTTATCTTGCTCATCATGAT
>JBAYTJ010000118.1:0-3453 GCA_041675665.1 Acholeplasma sp.
AACAGCTGGATAATGCAAATAGCAAAAAATCATGCAATTGATGTTTACCGATCGGATATTAAACAAGTAAAGATGGATGATGAAGTACTTGAAAATATCATTTCTGATCAAACGGAAAAACCAGATAAAAAGACTCTGGCATTAATGATGTTAGATATTCTAGATCAAGATGAACGAACAATCGTTGTATTAAAGATCTTGGATGATTTAACACATAAAGAGATTTCAAAGATAGTAAATAAGCCTTTAGGAACAGTACTCTGGATATATCAAAAGGCAATGGTTAAATTAAAAGGTTATTATGGTGAAAAAAATGCGTAAAAAGGATATTAAATATATAATTAAATCGGATATTGAAGCGCATATTCCAAACCAAGCACCTAAAATGGATTTTGCACGAATTGAATCGTTAAGACAGTTAGATGAAAAATTCGTGCAAATACCATCAAAGCCTCAAGGTAAGGTATTTGGTTTGCGTATGGCAATGAGCTTAGTACTTATAGGTATTTTATCCATAGGTATTTGGATTTATAGCGATAATCAAAATGGTGGTGAAGCCTTATTACCATCCGGCAAAGAAATATTAGAACAGGATAAAGAGGTATTATCACTATCTTTTTTATCAACTGCAGCCCTTTTGCCTACGCAAAATGAACAACCTATTGTACAACCATTGTCTTTAAGCTTAAACACACCAGTTGCTACAAATAACCAACCAGGATCACCAATGGATAATTTAAAACCATTTTTAAGTTTGATAGAATCTGTAATTACTGGTGGACATATACCACAATTAGAAATTAGAGTGTCAGATAAACCGGCATATGAAACATATGTTCGCGTACAAACGGTTGATCTCCTTGGGTTACCAGTACATTATGATATGTATTATAATGTGACTGCATATCAAAAATCAGATGATGAGACAACATTTGAGATTGAAGGATTGATTTCTAAAGGTCAAGTGCTATATTTAATGTATGGTAAAAAGGAAATTGAAGATGATGAACAAGAAATCTCAATACGTAGTTTTATTAATGAGAGTGAATATATAGAAACTGTCTATAAAGCAGAAGATGAATCATCAGAGTATTCAATGACTCACGTTCGTCAAGGTGTGATGATCTATGAATCCAAATTGGACATTGAGTTTGAAGATGATGAAATTGAAATTAACTTAGAAGTTACTACAGAACATAAAGTTTCTAATTATAAAATGAGTTATGAAGTTGAAGATGATCGACCACTTATAGAAATAGCGTTTGAGATTGAAGATTTAATAGACGATACTAAAATTAGTGGTGAAATGAAAGTATATGTAGCAATTGATCAAATTTCCAATTTAAGTCAATATGAAGTCTTTATTACTATAGAAGATGAAACCTATGAAGAGACATATGATCGTGATGATGACTTAGATGATGAAGAAAATGATGATGAAGATGATGAAGATAATGACGATGAAACAGATAATGACAAAGATGCAGATGATGACGATGAAACAGAGGATTCAAATTATCAAATATAGACAAAGTAATGAAAACTTGATTTAGGTCAAGTTTTTATTTTGCCTATATCGGTATAATGAAGATAGAAAATAAGAAATGAGGTCTTTAGGTGAAAACAAATACTTTTGAATTGGCAAAACAGATGTATATGAATAAATTAAGGCAATTTGTTCCGGTTGTAGACCGCGTACATGGTAAACATCATCCAGAGTTTCATGAAGTTAGACGTCTATTTGAAATCATTGAGACAAAGGTAAGTGAAAATGATTTAAACTTAAGTGATGTGTTTAATAGCATAAAAGATGTTACAAAAAACTACTTTGTACCAACTGATGTCTGTGAAAGTTATGAAGTCGTATATCAAATGCTATCGGCATTAAATAAAGCATACGATGGATTAAAGAGGTGATATCATTGACAAAATTCATATATAAACAAAAGAATAATATAATGATCGTATCATTCATTTTGATTGTTATAGGCTTTATTGCACATTTTGGGTATGACAACGACTTGCTTTTTAATATAACGTTTATTACAGCATCAGTGATTGGTTTGATACCGATTGCCCTACAGGCTTATCAAGCCTTAAGGGTTAAAGTAATCAGTATTGATTTACTTGTAACCATTGCAGTTTTAGGTGCATTTATAATTAGAGAGTTTGAAGAATCTGCAATTGTTACATTCTTATTCTTGTTTGGTGCATACTTAGAGCAAAGAACCTTGATTAAAACACGATCAGCCATTAAAGCATTAACTGATATGGCACCAGAATCTGCGCTAAAACTTATGGCTGATGGTCAGTTTGTTGATGTTGAAGTGGATGATGTAGATGTTGATGATACACTACTTGTAAAAACTGGCTTTAAGGTACCTGTTGATGGTGAAGTACTTAGTGGAATGGCATATATTAATGAGGCAAGCATTACTGGTGAATCAGTAGCCGTTAAAAAAATAAAGGGATCAAAGGTATTTGCAGGTACAATCATCGATAATGGAACCATACAATTTAAAGCCCAAAAAGTTGGTGAGGATACCACGTTTGGTAAAATTATAGAACTGGTTGAACAGGCACAAGATTCTAAGAGTACTGCAGAGAAATTTATAGACAAATTTGCTGCATGGTATACACCATTTGTCTTAGTCTTAGCGTTTATTGTAGGGATCCTTACTAAAGATGTACCACTTGCGATCACGATTCTCGTACTTGGTTGTCCTGGTGCATTAGTTATCGGTGTTCCGGTTGCAAATGTTGCAGGTATTGGTAATGGCGCAAGACATGGTGTTTTACTAAAGGGTAGTGAAGTCATTAATGACTTAAGTCGAACTGACACCGTTGTTTTTGATAAAACAGGTACCTTGACGACTGGTCACCCAGTTGTAAGAAAAACATATTATTTTGAAGCAGATGAAAGTCAAATTAATAGTTACATATATAGTGTTGAAAAAGAATCAGGGCATCCCCTAGCCAAGGCGATTATAGAATATATAAAACCTGTAAATATATACGAGGTCACAAACACGAGTGTCGTCCAAGGTGGTGGTATTTCAGCCATGATAGCATCCAAGCATATGCTCATAGGTAACCCACATTTAATGCAAACACATGGTGTTTTAATACCTGAAGCTATACTATCTTTTGTTCAAGCGCTTGAAGTTACAGGACACGCCATTGTCTTAACAGCTATCAACAAGAAAGTAGTCAGTTTAATGGGTGTTAGAGATGATATAAGGCAGGATATAAAAACTGATTTGCAAAAACTTAGAACAATGGGCATCAAAAATTTAATTGTTTTATCTGGTGATAACCAAGGTGCTGTAGATGTCATAGCAAAAGAATTAGGACTGACAAAAGCGTTGGGCAATATGTTACCTGATGATAAGGCGGCATATATTAAAATACTACAAGATAAGGGTCACATTGTAACCTTTGTTGGAGATGGTA
>JBAYTJ010000119.1:0-3332 GCA_041675665.1 Acholeplasma sp.
CGTTTACATTATAAGCAATTTACACGTTTCACATCTTCTATCATTTTTATTATTTACTTAAGTTTTTCTTAATGTTTGGAACAATCACTGATCCGAATAATTCTATTGTCTTTAAAACATCTGCATGTGGCATCAATGAACCTGGTGTTTGTAGTAGAAATCTGTTAACACCTAAACCTTTTAAAACATCTATAATGCGTTTTTCTATAGCTTCAACATGACCTACAAAAAGCGGACCATCTTTAACTTTATTTAAGTATTCATTTTTATGGCCCATTGACCAACCACGTTCTGAACCAATTTTAGAAAAACTAGCGTGATGTGGTGCATAATAGCGTTCAATTAAGTCTGGTGCATCTGCATCTGTAATTAATCCATGTAAGGCAACAGCTATTTCCATTTGCCCCTCATCATGACCCGCTTCAAGGTAATAATGTTTATATAAGTCGACAAACGGTTTAAACCTTATTGGTGAACCTCCAAGTATTGCAATCACCAAAGGCAATCCAAGTTTTGCTGCACGAATAACACTTGACTGAGTACCACCTACAGCAATACTGACCTTTAAGTGCTTTTGAATACTTCTAGGATAAATACCAACACCCGCTAATTTCGGTGTATGTTTAGAGCCTGGCCATGATAAAAATTCATCTTTTCTAATTGCCAATAACATCTCAAGCTTTTCGCTAAATAGACTATGGTAGTCATCAAGATCATAACCAAATAATGGAAATGACTCAATAAAAGAGCCTCGACCAGCCATGATTTCAGCACGTCCATTGCTAAGTATATCTAGTGTTGAAAATTCCTCATATATCCTTACAGGATCTGAACTAGATAAAACAGTCACTGCACTACCTAAATGAATGTGATTTGTTAACTTTGCAGCTGCTGCTAAAATCATCTGTGGACTCGATGCAGCATAATCCGATCTGTGATGTTCACCAATACCATAGAAATCTAGCCCAACTTTATCTGCAAGAACAATTTCATCAATGGCTCTATCTAGTCTTTCTTTATGAGATATCTGGCCACTTTCTATGTCAATGCCACTTTCTAAAAAAGTGATTACACCAAATGTTAATGGTTTCAAGATGATTGCCTCAAATGTTTAACAAGCGGATGTTGTTCCATCTTTTTTTGCATCGTACCTGGTAATATTAAACTTAAATCATAAATGCCTTTTTTTACATAATCCAAATACTTAAGTTCATCTGCATTAAATTTTAAATATCTTGTAACTTATGATTTAAAATATCAACAGAAAAGTGATGCCTTAAATCACTTATACTTATATAAAATGCTACAATTTTTCGTAAAAACGGATATTGTTGTGGTCGTATTTTATTGTTACTTAATAAAAAATCAAGTGTTTTATAGTCATATGTATGTTCTAATATTTCAATGATATGCCTTGCATAATTTTCTAAATTAGATAATGCATAAATATGCAAATCTTCAAATGAGTTATCTTTTCTTGCAAAATATTCTGGATTTAATATATGCACTCTATTGACATAGTTAAAGTTCAATTTATAATTCATCTTATTTTGATTATCAATGATAACATAGGTATCCATTCTACCGGTTAACTTTGACTGTTTTAAGTCAATTGTAAAGTTCTTCTTTTGTAGTAAAGTAGGTAACACTTGATTGACTAAACTACGGATTTCATTAACCTTTGATATTTCTAAATCTGTATCCAAATCAAAGTTTAGTGTATCTGATAGAAACCCAATCTCAAATATTAAAAACTGAAGTGCAGAAGCACCCGTTAGTTTATAAAACTCAAATACATCGTATGTATCAAAAGCATATAGTATATCGCCTAATCTCTTTAATTTATCCATTATCTTCATCCTTAATCTATTTTTCTTATGAGTGATACATCATCATTTTTAGGGTTATTAACCATTGTCGAAACCTGTTCATAATACATATGATTTGAATCATATGGTCGAATCACCTGTTCCAGTAGTTGAATATCTTTAATTTGATTATTCAACCAAATTTGCTCATTATCCTTAGATAGTATGACAGGCATCCTATGATGAATACCTTTCATTAAATCATTACTTTCGGTTGTTATAATCGCAACTGTATGTAGTTTTTGTCCATCTATTGTTTCAATTGTTTGCCAGATTGCAGCCATAGGAAATACCCCTGTATCCGTCATGAACCGATATGGATTTTTATCTGATTTATCGCTGTTCCATTCATAAAAACTATCCGCTAAAATGACACAACGTCTTTTAAGTGCACTTTCTTTAAAAATAGGTTTTTCAAATATTGTCTCACCTTTTGCATTAATAATCTCTAAAGGCTTATCTAATTTAGAAAACTTTGGTCTAAACCCCCATCTAAGTTGTCCAACCCGATGTCTTTTGCCATCATGTAAAACACTAATAACTTCATTTGTAGGACTAATATTATATTTAGGCAACTTTAATTCTGCTGAAGTTAAGATATCGTAACGATGCTTTAGAAAGCTTTCTAACTGAGCTTTGGATAAAGTCAATGTGAAACGTCCACACATATATATCACCACCTTATAATATTGTAACATAGCAAATAAAAATCCTCTAGTTAGAGGATTTTATATTTCAATAATTTTGTTTTCTAATGGATCCATCACGCTTATGAATAACAATTGATGTATCATTACTATCAGCAAGAGATTCTGCATACTTAATTGCTTCTGATTGTGTTTTAAAGAATTTTATTGTTTTCTTAGAACCTTCTTTACGCACACGCCATTGACCTTTAAATTCAGACTTGGCATCCTTATTTAAAGACACATGGTAACGCACAACTTTTTCTTTTGGTTCTTCATCTGCATCAACTGCTACTTGTGCCTTTGCAACTTTTGCTGGTTCTTGCTTTTTGGTTTGAACATCTGTTGCTATAGGTTCTTGTCTATTTTGATGAATAATTTCTTCATCTTTTGGTTCAACCTTCAAACTTTCAGTCACAGGTTGACTGATTTTTGGATCTACTTGAACTTCTTTATAGGAAACAGCTCTTGTCTTTTTGGGTTTCAAAAGGATAAATACAACGAAAATAAGTATCAATGCACCTACTCCGATAATTAACCATTCTTCTATACCCCATGCTTCAAATGCACCTTCGAATAAATTTGAAAAATCTAAATTCATGTATCTTTCCCCCTAAATATTTTTTATCTATACCTTCATTGTACTATGTTTTTCTTATTTTTTAAAATCATATGTTTTTTTTATGCATTATTCGTCAAATAATTACGTATTTAAACATATTTTCTTTGAAATTATGATTGCACCGGTCCAATATTGATATACATAAAATATAATAAA
>JBAYTJ010000120.1:0-3279 GCA_041675665.1 Acholeplasma sp.
ATAAATAATTATAAAGGTAGATATTAAAATGAATAAAAAATTACTTAAGAACAAAAATTTTATGTTGATTGTAGCAGGAAACTTTGTATCATTAATTGGTAGTAATATTATGCAATTTGTTTTATCATTGTACATTTTGGCACTGACTGGATCGGCTACGATATTTGCATCGATGCTAGCAATATCCATATTGCCAAGAATTCTATTGTCACCGATAGCTGGTGTATTTGGTGATTGGTTTGATAAGAAGCGATCAATTATATTACTTGATTTAATAAATGCTCTAATTTTACTAGGTTTCAGTGCCTATGTGTTTTATGTGGGTAGTTTATCAATTTTATTAATATATTTACTTATTATTTTGTTAGAGATAACCGAGATTTTCTTTCATTCATCTATGTCTGCATTAATTCCTGCAGTTGTCGATAAAGATGCTTACTTAGAAGCAAATTCATTGAGAACGATGTTAATTTCTTTTGGACAACTCTTAGCACCTGTATTTGGCGCGCTGATTTTTGGTGCATTTGGTTTACTGGCGGCCTTATTAATTAACACAGTATCATTTTTCTTATCAGCAATTAGTGAGATGTTTATTCAGGCACCTAAAGCAAATAAGCGTGAAGAAAAACATACAGTCTTGGAATTTAAAAAAGATTTCATGGCGGGTATAAAACTTGTACGAGATTCAAAGCCGATTCGTTTGATTATGGTTATGGCGGTTATTGTTAATTTTAGTATTTCCCCATTTTTCTCTGTAGGTTTAGTTTTTTTAATTAAGGAAGTTTTAAACCAAACTGATATGCAATTGGGGTTACTGCAAACAGTATTATCACTTGCTATGATTACTGCACCAATCTTAATTGTTAAAAAGTTGAAGTCAATGCGTCTTGGTGATGTCTTAATGAAGAGTTTCTTTATGATGGGTATTTTAATTACACTTGTATCATTGAGTATATCTGGAGTACTTGCCAATATTCAATCAGGTTTTGTAGCATATATGTATGTATTAATTATATGTTTTGTGATTGGAATACTCGTTACAGGGGTTAATATCTCTGTGGGTACCTTGGTACAAAAAATTGTACCACTAGAGTTTATGGGTAGAACATCCACAGTACTTGGATTGTTTTCTACCATCGCAATCCCACTTGGACAGATGCTTTTTGGCTATTTATATGATATGATAAATCCAGGATTTGTATTTATTCTAAATGGTGGTATTATCATTGTTACAGTATTGATCTTTTATAAGCGTATGCATTTGATTGATGATTACAAACCAGATACAATTGAGAATAGTTTGAAGAAAGCAGGTGTAGTTGAACATGAAGTTTAAATTTAGTTTAGAAGGAAGTAAGGTTTTAGATTACTTAAAATTTCCACGATTGTTATATTATAATGATGACATAAGTGAGGCAGATGCTCAGTTATTTCAATCAATTACGAAACCATCATATCAGAAGTTTGTTGATGAATCAATTGTTGCACTGAAACCATATGAGGCACAAATTCAAAAGTATTACCATAAGGATATGTATTCAAACTATGATTATATTAGTGTACTAATCCATGCATTTCCTGTCTTTGAATATAAGACTGTAAAGGATTACTTTAATGACTTAGTAGGCATAGATATTAGTGTATTTAGAAGTGCTATGATCAAAGCGATTTTAACAATTGATAACCAACCATCTAAAGAGGACCAAGCAATTGATGAAGTAAACGCAATGCGTTTCATTAATGATTTGAAAATCGATCCTGCAAATAAATGGAACATGTTAATGATGATACAAGACCCTAAGTCATTTTTAAATGATTTTATGGATTTATTAGAAAGTATAAAATCATACTTTGAAAACTACTATGAAGAAAACATTCTTGCTGTTAAGCAAATAGGCCAAGAACTTGTAAGTAAGTTATCTACTAACCCAAATGAAGCATTTAAAACAATGACATATCATGCGATTACATATGATTTTACAGAGTATGATGAATGTCATATATATGTTTCTGCAGTGTTTCCATATGCTTTAAGCTTTGCTGATCGTGCAGATTGCCGCATTATTTGGGGTATGGAAATGTCGGAGGCATTTGAAAAGATGCATCATATCAATGAGGATAAAACCACACAACGTGTAAAAATCTTTAAAGCACTTGGCGATAAAACCAGGTATGAGGCATTAAAGTTACTAGCAAAAGGCATCACATCCACCAAAGAGATTGCAGAAGCGCTGGATGTATCTAGCGCAACGATTTCCTATCACATTAATGAGTTTTTAACCAGTGGCATTATTTACTTTAATAAAGAAAAAAATCAAAAGTCTGGTTATAAAATTGACTATGCTAAGTTAGAATCAGTTATTGTAGAACTTAAAAATGATTTAAGGTTTTCTTAATCAAATGCTTAAATACAACCACTGCTGGTGGTTGTATTTTTATAGTGATTTTTATAAGATACTTTGACATTTATATAAATAAATGGTATTGTTTTCACAAATGATTATATGCGTTATACGACTTCTTGTTTAGTAATTCAGTAGGTAGTATTAACAATTGGGGGTAATAATTATGAAAAATGTATTAATCGTAGCATTGCTCGTTTTACTTATAACAGGTTGTACAGTTGATGAACCTCAGGCATATGATGTCGTTTTTGATGTTGATGGTGGTAGCAGTGTTTTACCACAATCTATTTTAGAAAATGAAACCATTAAAAAACCAAGTGATCCCAAAAAAGAGGAATTTATTTTTATGTACTGGTATACCGAAAATAGTTCAGAACCATTTGATTTTACAATTCAGATAACATCAGATATAACATTACACGCTAAATGGCGTGAAGTCTTACATTATACAATCTCATTTGAAACAAACGGTGGCACAGCAATTAATGATGTTACAGCTAAAGAAGAAACTTTGTTAGATAAACCAAATGATCCAGAAAAAGATGACTATGTCTTTGTTAGATGGTATAAAGACTCTGAGTTAAATACTATATTTGATTTTGAATCAGATATGGTTACCCAAGATATAACTTTATATGCTTTATGGCAAGAACAGGCACTTTATGATTTGTATCAAACACTTAGTCAAGACATTGATTATGAGGCTATGGGCTTCTATTATAGTTTTGATATTCCGATTAGTTATACACCATGGGATTACAGTGAAAATGGCTCGATTGATCCATTCCTTGGAGAAACAATAGCATATGAAGAACCCGGAAGAACTGGTGATTATTCACAGATTGCACCATTTTGGTCATACTTTGATGAAACA
>JBAYTJ010000121.1:0-3277 GCA_041675665.1 Acholeplasma sp.
ATCTTTTACAGATATTCTAGAACGCTCTAGACTATCATAAATTAACTTATCTGTGCCATAACTATATTTCTTAGTTAAAGGTCCATCAAATACTTCAGCTGCCGGTGATACAAAACTCACCCTTAAATCTTTATCATCTTTATACTTATCATATACTAAATCTGTACCTTCTAAAGCCTTGATCCAAGGTTTAGGAAATACTAAACTATGTTTAACCAGTTCACCATCATATTGTGTTAAAGTGGTTGCTCCTATGACCGCAACGATATGTTTATTTAACTTTTTAGCTAATTTAAATATGACACTATAGCCCTCTAAGTAACGTGCTGCTTGGGCAACATGATAGTAACCCGGATTATATGCAGATACAATAACATCACAATCTTTAATTGCAGTTTCAAACGCATCCTCATCAAAAATAGTTAGTTTTTTTAATGTTAAATTATCTTGTTTTGAAATTGGATTACGTCTAAAAATACCTATAACTTCATGACCTTTACTTAAAGCTTCATTTACAACATTTTCCCCGATAAACCCTGATGCACCAATAACTGCTATCTTCATTTATTTACCTACCTTTTTATATATAATATACCAATTGTGCCTTTACCACAGTGACTGGAAATTACACAACCTGCATGACCTTCTAAAATGTTTTTAACTGATAGATTGTCAATGAGTTTATTTTTAATATACTCAAACGAATCTGGTGCTAAAGAATGTGTAATAAATACATATGTATCATCAATATTATCTTTTAATGCCACCAAATCATCAATCATTATATCGAGTGCTTTAGTCATTTTACCTACAGATTTTTTATACACATCCAATTTGCCATTATTTACTTGAATAATTGGCTTAACACGTAATACAGAGCCCATAAATGCACTTAGCCCACTAGCACGTCCACCTTTATATAAATAATCAAGTGTCTTAATTGCAAACTGACTACGTACCTTGGGTACAAGTTTTGTGACAGTTTCATAAATTGTTTTTACATCCATACCCTCATGAGCAAAATCAGAAGCCTTTAAAACTAAAAGCCCAATACCACTTGAAAGATTTGCTGAATCCACAATATAGACGTCTTCAGTTTCCAATAAATCCAGTGAGAGCTTCGCTGACTGATAGGTTCCAGATATTTTTGAACCAATTGAAATATGAATAATTTTATACCCATCTTCTAAATATGGTCTAAAAAACTTTTCAAAATCTCCTGGTGATACAGCTTGTGTCTTCGGTAAATATCCAAGCTTGTCAACTTTCTCATAAAGTTTTTCGGTTGTGATATCTACACCGTCTTGAAAAGACTCATCACCAAATCTTACATATAATGGAACAACTTTAATATTTCTACTTTTAAGTAATTCTAGGCTTAAATCAGCCGTTGAATCGGTTGTTATTAAAACCTTATGCATTATTAAAATTCCCCTTCAATTAATTTATCAATACCAAACTTTGTTTGACTTGATGTAAAATAAATTGGTTGACCTTCAAAAAATTTTGAACGAATCACTTTTTCTTGTTTCAAGCGATGTGAAGATTTTACTTTATCATACTTTGTTGTAACAATAATGAGTTTGATATCTACTGCTTGAAGTGCAATATACATATCTAAATCATCTTGTGTTGGTCCAATATTAAAGTCCACTAATAAAATAATTTTCTTCAAATGTCCATTTAATTGAATATATTCATTAATCATCCGCATGAAAGTTGACGTTTGTGTTTTTGAACGCTTAGCATAACCATAGCCTGGTGCATCCACTAAATATAGATTTTGGTTCAATAAATATAAATTCAATGTAATTGTCTTACCAGGCGTTTGCGAAACTCTCGCTAAACTCTTACGATTTGTAAGGGCATTAATAAGTGATGATTTACCAACATTTGATCGCCCTAATATTAAAAAGTGATCTAGGTTATCATTTGGTAAATCGCTTATTGAAACGGCTGATGTAATAAATTCTGCTTGTTTAATCATAATTTTTACCTCTTACTTTATTGTATCATAAATATCCATGCTTTACCTTTTTACATATTTATATTTTGATAAATAAAAATAGAGTGCTATGGTAACCATAGCACTCTATAACTTTATTAAATATATAGTTTACTTAATGAGTGCTTTAGAAAATACATCAGAGACTGTTTCAACAGGAATAATGGTTAGTTTTTCTCTGACTTCTTTTGGAATATCATCGATGTCTTTAGTGTTTTGTTTTGGTATTAAGATGGTTGATAAACCACTTCTTAGTGCAGCAATTGCTTTTTCTTTTAAACCACCAATAGGCAGTACATAACCACGTAAAGTGATTTCACCAGTCATACCAATATCTTTTCTAACATACTGTTTACTTGCTGCTGACATAATAGCAGTTGCCATTGTAATACCAGCAGATGGTCCATCTTTTGGAATCGCACCTTCTGGTACGTGTACATGGAAGTCATTGTTTTCAAATATCGTTGGATCTAATTTAAATTCCTCAGCATGTGACTTCACATAAGATAGTGCAGTAATTGCTGATTCTTTCATGACATCACCTAACTTACCTGTTAAAACGAGTTGTCCTTTACCCTTATAATAGGTCACTTCAACCGGTAATGTGTCACCACCAAATGCAGTATATGCTAAACCTGTAACAACACCAATTTGTTGTTTTTCATCCATAAGATTATGGATGAACTTAGGTTTACCGATATATTTTTCAATATTGTCTTTGGTAATATGTACTGATTTTGCTTTATCCATTAAAATCTCTTTAATCGCTTTACGAACTAAAGAACCAATATAACGGTTTAATTCACGTACACCAGCTTCTCTTGTATAATGTTGCACGATATAATAAAGTGTTGCCTCATCAATAGAAAACTTATCTTTGTCTAATCCATGTGCTTGTAATTGTTTTTCCATTAAGTGCTTTTGAGCAATTTGAATCTTTTCATATTCTGTATAACTAGATAGTTCAACAATTTCCATACGGTCTCTTAAAGGTGCTGGAACGTTTTCTAAGTAGTTAGCAGTTGTTATAAACAATACTTGTGATAAGTCATAACTTTCTTCTAAATAGTGATCACTAAACTTCGCATTTTGCTCAGGATCTAATACCTCTAGCATTGCAGATGCAGGATCGCCTCTATAATCAGATGCCATCTTATCAATTTCATCTAATAAGAAGACTGGGTTAACAGTACCAGCATCCTTCATACCCTTTAGAATACGACCTGGCATTGCACCAACGTATGTTCTTCTATGACCTCTAATTTCAGATTC
>JBAYTJ010000122.1:0-3238 GCA_041675665.1 Acholeplasma sp.
ATTTCCCATATAAGGAGAGGAAGAAAAAAATGAAAACAATAACAAATAAATTAGTTATGTCAGTACTAGCTTTAGTACTAACAGGCGTGGCATTATCCGTAGGGGTATTTGCATGGTTCACAGTAAATAATAGAGCAAACATTGATTCTTTTACAGGTACAGTTCAAACTGGAGAAGGTTTCTATGTTTCCACAGATGCTCAATCTTGGGTTAATGAAATTGATTCAGCAACAATGCAAATTTTAGCTGAGGATGTCATATTTAGAGCAATGACATCAGAAGATGGTATAACATTTGAAGAATATAATTCATTAACAGCACTTACAGCTGCAACTGACGGATTTATAGAATTCACTCTATACTTTGCCGGTTCAGCTGCATTAGATCAAATACAAGTTAGTTCACTAACCCTTACTGGATCACAAACCAGTTGGATACCTGGTAGACTTGTATCTGGTACAAGACAAGCAAGTGAAAGCTTAGGTGCTAATGATCCAATTACAGATTATGTTTCAAACGCTGCAAGGGTAAGTTTTGAAGATATTCTTGGTACATTTACATCCGTTATTTTTGAGCAAGCGGACACAGTTGATGGAAACTCACTTGGATTTGATACATACACAACTAATGAAGCTATCCTATTCTATAATGATATTATGGATACTCCTATTCCAGAAGTTGATTTTGATGCAGCAGTTTTAAATACAGCGTCTACATCTAAAGCAGGAACCAACTTAACAGTTCCAGTTGCTTCATTAGTAGATCTTGCAACATTTAATGCTCTTCCTGGTATAACTGCCGATACTACTGAGTTATCTTCAATTGGTGGGGATGATGCAGCATTCGGGGCTATTACTATTAGAGTATGGGTTGAAGGATTTGATCAGGAAGCATTTAATGCGATTCTTTCTGGCTTATTGACAGTTGAATTTAACTTTGTAGGTATAGATACTACACCGTAACCGTAATCATTCCAGATTAATTATGAACGAAAGAAACCTCAAATGCATACAAGGTTTCTTTCGTTATTCATCTAAAAGTGGTATGATATAATCATAAAATTATAAAGAGGTATATTTCATGTCTACGAAACAACAAGTCTTTAAATATCTAGGAATTGTAGGGAATGTGTTATTTTACTTATTATTATTAGTATTATTACTTTTTTCCATTTCTAATTTATCAGTAAGAAGCGAAAAAGATTTACCTAATATATTTGGTAAAGGCTTTGTCTCAATTCTTTCAGGATCGATGGAAGGTGAAGAAAAAGATAACTTCCCAACAGGATCATTAGTATTTATTGATGTTTTAAGTCAATCTCAAAAAGAAGACTTAGAGGTTGGTCAAATTGTTGTATTTTATGATAACGTTCAACGTATACATATCATCCATAGAATCAAAACTATAACTGGTAATACAGTCGTTACACAAGGTGATGTCAATGCAGAGCTGTATGGTGACTTTGATGGAACGAACTTTGACCCAAATATGCAACTAGAAGCAAGTCAACTAGAAGATATCATTGGTCGTTATACGGGTCACTGGACTGGTGTTGGTCAATTTATCCAAGAGGTACGTACACCGAATGGCTTAGTACTTTGGGTTATATTACCGTTATTCATTCTATTTACTTTCGAAGCAGTCGTCTTGATTAGATACTTACTAAGACGTAACAAAGAAAAACTAGAATTAAAATATGCTGCTGAAAAAGAAGCACTGCGTCAAGAATTAGAAAAAGAGATCGCAGAAAAAAACAAAAACAAAAAATAAACATTTAACAACTAAAAAGAAGGTTAATTATGAGTGAATTTGCTACTTGGTACATTGAATTCATCCAAAGTGTTTTTGAGTATGTCGTTCAGTTTTTTGCAACTATATTTAATGCAATCTATCAAGTCTTGTGGGTCAATCCAACAGTCATCTTAGATTCATTTGTAAATGCAAGCATGAACTTTAACGCTTTAGATTGGATTATTGGTATTTTTATACTAATCATCAATTTCATATTTGTTGTATCCTTGGGCTATTTCATTTTCGTATTATTACGTAGATACTTTCGGTTTGTTAAAAAGGAAGTTTCTAAAGATGATCTTATTTTAGAAATTACAGACTTAAATCAAAAGTTAGTTGATGTTACAGATGAGAAAAATGCAATCTTAACATTAAAATCAAGCGATCTTGGGTTACCTATGAATCGTCGAAGTGTAACAGGTACATTATCAAAACTTAATGAAGAAGAAGACCAAGAAGTATAAGCACCATCATCAAGATTTACAAAGCTTATTGCCGTAGATGAAACCTATCACATGCAAGTTTTACCAACCAATATGACAGATTCTGACATGTTAAATTTAAGCCAAATGGTCGACAGATTTATTAATTTCGCTGCATCACAATTAAAATTATTTTATTCACCAAAAATTGTATCCATTTACTTTGCTGGTATGGGATCTTCTAAGATTATCATCCTAGAAGGTATCTCAGGTACCGGTAAAACATCATTACCTTATGCAATGGGGAAATTCTTTAACAACGATACATCAATCATTTCTGTACAGCCTTCATGGCGTGATCGTGCAGAAATGATTGGGTATCTTAATGAGTTTACCAAAAAGTTTAATGAGACGGACTTCTTAAAATCTATATATGAAGCAACATACCGTACAGACTTAAACTTTATTGTATTAGATGAAATGAACTTAGCACGTGTAGAATATTACTTTGCAGACTTCTTATCCATCTTAGAAATGCCAAACACCAGTGAGTGGGAAATTGATATCACATCAGATACCGTACCTGGTGATCCAATACATTTAAAAGAAGGTAAGTTACTCCTACCACCAAATATATGGTTTATAGGTACAGCCAACCGTGATGACTCAACATTCGCGATTACTGATAAAGTATATGACCGTGCTGCCTCTATTGAATTATCTGTTAAAGCAGATTATGTGGATGCACCGTTTACTGACTCTGTACATGTAACACATGATTATATGGATTCTTTATTCAAAGAAGCATTAAAGACAAATCCTATTTCTCAAAAATCATTAGATAGTTTAAAGAAGTTAGATGAATTTATTACACAAAATTTCCAAATTACATTTGGTAACCGTATTATGAAACAAGTCAATACATTCGTGCCAATCTTTGTTGCTTGTGGCCAATCTGAAGTTGATGGTCTAGACTACATCGTAACACGTAAGGTATTACGTAAATTTGAATTCTTAAATTTACC
>JBAYTJ010000123.1:0-3112 GCA_041675665.1 Acholeplasma sp.
ACCTTTTGAATTGCCGCTTTGACCTTTTTGGCATGTTTCTTTTTATAGCCAGGTTCAACGCGTTTTGGTTTACCTACTTTTTTGATTGCATTCGCAATCTTTTTATCATATGTTTTAGATTTCTTTTTAGGCTTTTTAAAGCCGTCTGGTGTGAGCGTAACCGGTATGAATTCCACACCTTTGTTACGTAGTTTATCTATCTTTTTACGGTCCATTTCATCATAGAGTGTATACACTTCACCCGTATCACCCATACGTGCTGTACGACCACTTCTATGTAAAAAGAACTCTAATTTATATGGTAGATCATAATGAATAATATGACTTGCTTTAAAATCTATACCACGTGCTAGTAAATCACTGGATACAACAAATTGATATTTTAAATTATGAATATCTTCTAAAATACGTTTTCTTTGCTTAACACCGATACTAGATTGAAAGGATACAACATTTACACCTTGTTCCAGTAAGTATTCATACACTGGTGTAATATCTTCATTCTTACTAACAAATATAATCCCTAGGTAAGGATTAATGCGTCTAACTACATCCATTAAACTTTCTAACCTGTGTTCTCTAATATCTAATAAATAATAATCAATATTTAATATAGTATCTTTAACAGTATCAATAAATATATGATTCCCAAAATATTTAGATAAAAATGGTTTCATAGATTTTGTAAGACTTGCAGAAAATAGTAAGAATTTATCAATTCTTTGATTGTTTAAAACCGGATCAATCAAGTTCATAAAGTCTTCATCAAACATCATATCAGCTTCATCTAATATGAAGTACTTTAAATGCTTGATATTTAATGCATTTTTATGAATGACTAAGTCAATTAGTTTAGATGGTGTTGTAATCACTAAATTTGGATGACTGTTTTTAAGTTTAAGTGCCTCTCTTTGCATATCGAGTGAACCATAATACGCTTTATAGTTAACCGTTTCATCTGTTGCGACCAACATATTTTGAACTTGCATGACAAGTTCATTGGTTGGTAGTAAAATAATTGCTTCTACCATATCAGGTTGACGTTCTAGGTTTTCTATAACAGGAAAAAGATAAGCATGTGTCTTACCTGTTCCAGTAGGTGCTAGACCTACAATATTTCGTTTATCTTTAAAGTTTTTAATAACTTCTGTTTGGATTGGAGAAAGTTCATTAAATTGTAACTTTTCCATCATATCTTTGATTTTCATAATTTCACCTTACTAATTATATCATAATTTAGAGACAAATTTCTCATAGGTAAACAGATTAAACGGTATTTTATTATCACTGTGTAAAATTAAGTTACTTAAACCAGCACCAGCTAGCCTATAACTACCATTTTCAAACTCATTTTCAAATAATGTTGTTACCTCATATCGAATTAACTCAGGATCATTTGTATATGTTTTTAGTGTGTTTGAGCGTGTAATTGATTTAAAATCACTTGTTTTAAGCTTTATATTCACTGTTTTCGTTAACATATTATGTTTTTTTAGTCGCTCTAAAGACTCATCTAATTGCTCCATGATAATATCCAATATAACCGATGGTTCACTTATATTCGAATTAAAAGTTGTTTCTGCTGATATAGATTTAGGAATGCGGTATTTGTTTGGATCAACAATATTTGAACTGTTACCTAATATGTAATCTCTAAAACTATAGTATGTTGAATCTTTCATGACTTTCAATATTTTTTGATAGTTATCTAAGTTCATAAAGTCATGAATCGTTTCTACGCCTAGACTAATTAATTTTGGATATGTTTGACGACCTATACCATAAATTTCTGATACGCTTAATGGATACAGTTTTTTCTCAACATCTCTTTTACGTAAAACAGTTATACCCAGTGGTTTTTTCATATCACTAGCCATCTTAGCTAAAAATAGTGTAGGTGCAATCCCAATGGATGTTGGTAATTTATGGTTATCAACAAGCTCTTTTTGCATTTTTAAGGCAAGTTTTAAAGGGTGCATGTCCTTAGACTTTTCAGTCATATCTAAATAAGCCTCATCAATTGATGCCTGTAATACTAGATCACTATAACTGTCTAGTATTTGCATGAATTTTTTAGACATTTCCTTATAAAATTTAAAGTCAACAGGTACGATAATGAGTCTTGGATATTTGCCTAAAGCCTCTAAAACACTCATACCAGCATGGATGCCATAGCTTCTGGCCTTATAGCTTGCTGTTGACACAACACCTCTTGCCTGAGAGGTATGCCCACCAACAACAAAAACCTTATCCTTTAAGTGCGGTTCTTTGATGATGGCACATGTCGCATAAAATGCATTTAAATCTATATGAAATATGACTTTATATGTTTTTTTCAATTTAAAACTTCCTTTAATTCATATTATATAGTATAATATCATAAGATAATTTATTTTGGAGTGATAATATGGCGAAAAAGAATTCTGGAACTAAAAAGGCAACACCAACTGTCGATAAGAAAGATACTTACGTATTTAAAGATCCAAGTGAATCACTTTGGGGAAAAATTATTATCGGCATCATTATTTTTGGTACAATCGCATTAATTTTAATTGGTGCAATTATTGCAGTTGTTAACTTTTTTAGTTAATCAATAATCCTTTGATAAATAAAATGAACTTTCTATAAAGAGAGTTCATTTTTTTTATTTTAATAACATTTTTGCTTGTTCAATCGCAAACGGCGTTATTTCATCATCTGATAACATGCCCGCAATAGATAGAATTCTTGCATCATAGTCGAGCACACTAATTTGGGTTTGCATCCGCTTATCGATAAATGATTTAAAGATGGTGTAATGATAATCTGCTTTTGCAGCAACTTGTGGCAGATGGGTTATAACTAAGATTTGTAAATGTTTGGCATGACGTTTCATAACGTTAGCCATTTTAGTAGCCGTTTTACCAGATATTCCAATATCAATTTCATCAAACACAAGTAATGAAAGCTCACTGTTTGTTGCATATAATGACTTTAAAGCAAACATGAATCTTGCTTTTTCTCCACCACTAGCAACTTTAGATAATGGTTTAAGTGGTTCACCTTCATTTAAAGATATCATAAATTCTGCGCTATCTAAGCCATCTTCACCAAGTGTCATACCTTCTTTTAA
>JBAYTJ010000124.1:0-3107 GCA_041675665.1 Acholeplasma sp.
CTTAACCAAAAGAAAGTTGCTAAAATGCATTCAGTATTAGTTGGTAAGAAATATGAAGATTTAAATTTAATTGTTGCCCATTTAGGTGGAGGGATTTCTATTGGCTTACATAAACAGGGTAGAGTTGTTGATGTGAATGATGCTTTAGGTGGAGAAGGTCCTTTTTCTCCAGAAAGAAGTGGCACAATGCCAGCATTTAGTTTACTTGAATACTATACAAAGAACAATCTAACACTTGATGAAGCAAAGAAAATTCTTGTTGGCAAGGGCGGATTAGTATCTTATTTAGGAACTAATTCAGGTTATGAAATTAGAAAAAAAATTGCAGACGGTGATAATGAAGCTGTATTTTATATAAAAGCCATGGCTTATCAAATAGCTAAGGAAATTGGTTCACTATACTTTGCAGCTAATGGTAAAGTTGATTACTGTATTTTAACTGGGGGATTAACTTACTTTAAATTGTTAATCGACGAGATAAACAGTTATTTATCAGGATTAGTGAATGTCTATGTATATTATGGTGAAAATGAAATGGAAGCTCTAGTTTATGGAGTGTTAAAAGTCTTAAATAATGAAGAAAAACTCCATCACTATATATAAGGAAAGGAATAAAACATGAAAAAAATATTAATGATACTGCTAGTCCTTATGTTATTGGCTGGATGTACAAATAAAAATAATAATGAAAATCCACTAGATAATAATCCGGGTGATATTCCAAGTGATGAAAATCCGGATATTGAGGAACCAGTTATTGAAGAGCCAAATAATGAAGAGCCAATAGATCTTACAGGTGAGGTGAGACTTGGAATAGATAATATAGATGATCATTTAGAAGTGTTTGGCGATTTAAGAGTAGGATTAATAACAAATCAGACGGGAATTAATAGTAACTATGTATCTACGATTGATGTTTTATATGATAAAGTTAATTTAGTAAGTTTGTTTGCTCCTGAACATGGTATTAGAGGTGAGCTTCAAGCTGGTAGTTATGTAGCTAGTTATACTGATCAAAAAACCGGAATAGTTGTAAATAGTTTATACGGTCAAACACAAAAACCAACTAAAGCTATGATGGATAATATTGATATTATGGCAATTGATTTACAAGATGCTGGTGCAAGATTCTATACATATATTTATACAATGGCATATGCGATGGAAGCGGCAGCCGAATATGGAAAGAAATTTGTCGTTTTTGATAGACCAAATCCTGCTGGAGGACATATTGTCCAAGGGACAATTCTTAAAAATGAGTATAAATCATTTGTTGGAAACTATCCAATTGTTCAAAGACATGGTATGACAATTGGTGAGTTGGCTGAGTTATTCAATGATGAATATAATATTGGTTGCAATCTTGAAGTTATTAAAATGTCTGGCTATGATAGAAGAATGTTTTTTGATGATACTAAATTACCTTGGGTAATTCCATCGCCAAACTTTCCATCTCAAAATACAGC
This sequence comes from Acholeplasma sp., assembly GCA_041675665.1. Taxonomy (GTDB): domain Bacteria; phylum Bacillota_I; class Bacilli_A; order Acholeplasmatales; family Acholeplasmataceae; genus Acholeplasma. The sequence goes on from JBAYTJ010000124.1 coordinate 1,467, forward strand.
ACTTGTTTATACAGGCACTTGTATATTTGAAGGAACTAATCTTTCCGAAGGTCGTGGGACAACTATTCCTTTTGAAGTTATTGGAGCTCCATATATTAACTCAATTGAGTTAGCTGATGCTTTAAATGCCTTAGGTTTACCTGGCGTAAAATTCCGCCCAGCTTCATTTACTCCAACCTTCTCAAAACATAAAGATGTTCTTGTTCATGGAGTTCAAGTCCATGTTACAAATAGGGAAACATTTGAATCGGTAAAAACTGGTTTTGCGATGGTTGATGTAATTAGAGATATCTATCCAACACAATTTCAAATATTAAATGCAAGTAATAGTCGAAATATGATGAACTTATTAACTGGTACAAATGTTATTACTAATAATACTCTTACATTATCAGAACAGTTTGAGTTAATTGATAGAGAAACAAATATTTTTATGGAAATAAGAAATAAGTATTTACTATACTAAAACTTAAAAACCACATGAGAATATTCTTCATAATGTGGTTTTTTTAATGTTTTTATGGTATAATATAGTAATATAAAACTAAGGTGGTGATTAGATGTCAATTTTAAAATTAATCCAAGAAGCTGAAGAAAAAGCTGAAAAATTAAAAGACGAGGCTAAAGAAGAAATTGCCGCACTTTTAGAAAAAACAAAAGAAGAAACAGCAACAGAAGTAGAGAAACTCTTTAATGATTTTACTTTGGAACAAAAAAATATAGATCAAGAATATAATGATTTAATTAATAAAAAGGAAAAAGATATTATCGAGACATATCTACAAAGTGATTTGCTAGATGAAGAAAAGGCAAAGTCTAATTCTAGTAAGACAGTTGATTTCATTATGGGGAAGGTAATTGAGACATGATTATACCGATGAGGAAAGCTCGTATTGTTGTGTTCAAGGAAGATAAAGAGAATTTACTTCAATCACTACAAAAGTATCGAGTATTGATGATTACAGATGAAGCAACAAATGACATTAGTAATCAAAATTTAATTGAAAGAAGTGACAAATCAATTAAGTTTTTAACTGAGTTTGCAAAGATTAAAAAACCACTTGGATTTTTAAACGAGACAACTTATGATGAACTTATGACATTTGACCCAAAAAGAATTGATTTATTAAGTCAAATAGAATCGTTAGAACAAGGAATTATTTCTTACAAGAATGAGAATACTGCTTTAGAGCAAGAAATATTAAATCTTATGGTTTTTGAAGACCTTGATTTTACTATTAATGATGCAAATAAATTACTGTATACAAATTTTCATATTGGTTATATTGACCCATTGAATATAGATAAAGTTAAAGAGAAGTTTAGTGAATTGAATATTGAGAATAAGTTCTTGGGTCGTTCAAGTGAAGCCGGTCAAGCAGTATGTTTCTTTAGTTATAATGAGGAAACAGATAAACTTCTTGAAGAATTAAGGTTGCTAAGTTTTATTGAAACAAGTGTTCCAGTAACAAACAAACTTGTATCTAGTGAAATTAGAGAAAAACAAAAACAAATTAATGATAATTTAATTGATATTAGTAAATCTGAAGAGGCATTAATTACATTATCAAATAGTATTAAAGAAATTGAAATTCTAAATGACCAATTAAGTTCTTATGAAGAATTAAGTAAAGTTAAATC
>JBAYTJ010000125.1:0-3060 GCA_041675665.1 Acholeplasma sp.
GCAAAAATTAGCTAAGAAAACTATTTCAATAGATACCCAAAGATTGCTAGAAGCACTGGGTGGTAAAAATAATATTGTAGATACATTTTTGGATCATAAAAGATTAAAAATCCAATTAGAAAATCCAAAACTTGTTTCTCAAGCTTTATTGAAATCTTTAGAAATATCCGGGTTTCTATCTGGTAAGCATTTAAAATTATTAATCAAAGAAAATCCTATAGAAGTTAAAAACAATTTAGATAAGTTGAGAAATGAGGTAAGACAATGAAACAAAAATTCGTTATCGTTTCAGAGTATGGACTACATGCTAGACCAGCTACACGTTTAGTAAATCAAGCGATGGGGTTTCAAAGTGAAATCACTTTAACAGCCTTTAATCGTACGGTAAACTTAAAAAGTATCATGGGTGTTATGAGCCTTGGTATTTACAATGGAGAAATTGTTGAAATTAGTGCCGAAGGCGAAGATGCGAAAGAAGCAATTAAAGGTATTACTGATTTTATGGTAACTGAAGGATTAGGACAAATTAGCAAATGATTAAAAAGTTACTCCAAGGTATGTTGGTTGGTGTTGGAGCGATTTTACCTGGAGTAAGCGGTGGTATGATTGCTGCCGCTTTTAATATATATGCTCGGTTGATTGAAGCTTTAAACCTTGTCACCAAAGCACCAATTAAAGCAGTGATATCTATTTGGGAATATTTAGTTGGTATATTACTTGGTGTACTCATTGGCTTTATTATCATTGCATATGTCTTTTACCTAGTACCTATACCAGCAACATTATTATTTATTGGATTAATCTTAGGTGGTATGCCAGAAATATATAAGCTGGCTAAAGAGCCATCTAGAAAATATAAACCATTTATAACGATGTTCGTTACGTTTGTTCTAATGATAAGTTTAACTGTATTTACACCTGCGATAACGCAAGCCGATACAACAAGCACTAACTTTATGTTATGGATTGTTGTCGGTATTTTGCTTGCTGTAAGTTTAATTGTACCGGGATTAAGTGGTACCATGCTGATGCTAATTATAGGGTTTTATGGACCGTTAATTTTACTAGGTAAAGCACTGATTGAAGCAGTTTTAACTATAAACATTGATTTATTTATGGACAATATATTCCAGCTTGGATTTGTTGGTATCGGTATTGTATTAACATTCCTAGTATTAGGCAAGGTATTCCATATCATCTTAGATAAGTTTCCTAAAGTCTTTTATCAAATCATTTTAGGTATTATTATTGCAGCACCAATTAATATTATATTTAGTTTAAATGAAGATTTATTGACACATTCAAGTCCAGTCGATATATTTGATTGGTCCAACCAATGGTATATGTGGTTTGTTGGCGTATGTTTAGTACCTTTAGGTATCTATGCAGCCAGATTATTTAGTAAGGATGAAGTTCATGAGACAAAAGAAAATTAAAGATGCAACAATAGAGAATTTAGAAAAACTTGGTGTTTTATTAACACCATATCCACTTCAAGTTGCTAGTGATAAAAAAGTTACTTTGGAAGTAGGTAGTGGTAAGGGCAGATTTATTTCATCTTTAGCTAAAGATTTCCCTGATGAAATATTTATAGCAATAGAGCGCGAACAAAATGTATGTTATAGACTAGCACAAAAAAAGGGTGCACTAGCTTTAGATAATTTAATCATTATTATGGATGATGCGGACTTTTTAGATGATTATTTAAAGGATGTTAAAGTAGATAAAATACATTTAAATTTCTCTGATCCTTGGCCAAAAAAGAAACATCATAAAAGACGTTTGAGTTATCCAACGATGCTCAATCAATTTAAAAAATATTTAAAAACAGATGGTAAAATAATTTTAAGAACAGATCATGCAGATCTATTTATTGACTCTTTTCAATACTTTAATCAAGCTGCTTTCATTGTTATAGACTGTAACTGGCAATTGGCACCTTCAGACTATATGACTGAGTATGAAGTTAAAAAAAGAGAAAGTGGACCAATATATCAATTGATAGCGGAGCAAGTACATGACAAATCATTATAAAGTTTTAAGTGAATTACCAGGTATTTCTGGTCGAGAAAATAAAATTAGATCATACATGGAAAGTGTCATAAAAAAGTACCCTGATTTTGAAATAATAAAAGATAGATTAGGTGGTATTTTCGCATATAAAAAATCAAACAACAAAAGTGCAAAAACCTTACTGATTGCTGGACATATGGATGAGGTTGGCTTAATGGTTAAGGATATCTTACCAAATGGTGCTATAGAGTTGTTACCAATTGGTGGCTTATCTGGTGATGTTTTTATATCTCAAGTGATGTATGTATATACCACTACAGGTGCTAAAGTACCTGGTGTGATTGGTAGTATACCACCACACTTAAAACAGTCTAATAAAGTCGATATAGCTAATTTATTGTTAGATGTTGGATCAACGAGTAAAGCAGAAACTTTAGGTTTTGGTATTCAATTAGGTGATATGGTTTTATTTGATACACCATATATTGAGACAATGAACAATAAAAGATGGATTTCTAAAGCGATTGATAACCGCTTTGGTTGTGGACTAGCATTAGAAGCCATTGAACACTTTAGTGGTGCGTCATTTGACTATCATTTAGTTATTGGTGCAACAACACAAGAAGAGGTTGGTTTACGGGGTGCGGAGATTGCAACCAATTTATTTAAACCAGATATGTTCATTGCACTGGATTGTTCACCGCTTAATGATATTCATGATAAAGATTCTATGTCAAAATTAGGTAATGGATTCTTATTACGCATTTTTGACCCTAAAAATATTATGTTATTTCCATTAAAAGATTACTTTAAAGATCTAGCGAATCATAACCAAATTAAATTTCAAGAATATATCTCAATGGGTGGGACGGATGCTGCAAAAGCAATCGATATGCATGAAGGTATACCTTCAACAACAATTGGCTTACCTGCCAGATATATTCACAGTAGTGCTGCACTTGCAGACCTATTTGATTTGGGTGAAGCTAGAAAAATGTTATTTACATTAATAAATGATTTAAATAGTGATAAAATAAAATCATTCTA
>JBAYTJ010000126.1:0-3059 GCA_041675665.1 Acholeplasma sp.
AAATTTAAAGAATGTTTAATGACGCTTAACTGCTTATCTTTAATATCTTGAGCAATTAATTGAATTGTGTTTAATTTTCTTAACTCATCATCGAATCCAAATTTGTTTTCGAGTTTACTATAAAGGTTTTCCAGTTCAGCTCTAATATGGTCAATATATGGGGTAGATTCTATATCTGGAGGATATTTTGATAATAGAAATTCATTGTTAAATCCGGGATTTTCGCTACTAAAATTATTCCTAATTTCTCCTTGATAATCAAATGAGTAAAGATTTTCATTATTAATCATAGTTTGAACTTCAATTTTTTTTAAGGCGAGATAACTATTATATCCATCTTTCTTTTTTTGGTCTGATAATTCCGAAAAATTTGTCATTTTGTGAAGTAATAAAGATTTTCCAATAGAATTATCACCAATAATTACATTTATACCCCTGGATAATGGAATTGATTGTAACACACCATTATTCATGATATTGATAAAGTCAATCTTTTTTGAGTCTACGGAAAATGGATTGTCATTTAAGCTAATTCTTGAATCATCAGTCAATGCCATCGCAACACCTCTAAAAGATGGAAGGCATTTTAAGTAGGTATGTCTAAAATCAGTTTTGTCATCAATTGAATCGATTTGTGGATATAAGCTCCACACATGGCAATCAGATCCTGTTATAAACCTTACTACATCGTATTTATCATTAATTTTCTTTTTAAATAAATTATTAAAAATACCATTAGTTGGATTCTTAAACTCAAAAGAATCGAAAAATTCACTTTCAATAAATTCATTTAGTCTCCATTTACCAATGGTTTTTATATCGTTTCCTTCTGCTTTTTTTTCAATAGATCCTTTTTGATGTGCAATCATAACAACATCTAATCCAATATTTTTAAGTATTTTTAAAAAATTTTCTTCACTAAATGTTTTATCAACATTGTATGCAATACTCTTATCCCTATTTATCAAAAATGAATTTAATTTTTGTAATTTTTCTTCATTATTATCATCAAAAATACATACAACGTGTATATTGTTTTTAGTTTTACTCTCATTTTCAAAACTGACAGAAAATTCAACTGCAGGAAATACCTTTTTAAATGTTCCATCAAATTCCTTCTTTTTAAGTTCTCTGTAAAGATGATAATCAAAAATATCGTGATCAGAAATGCTTACCATATCTATTTGGTGTGCAACTAATCTATCTATTAACACATTAATATTACTAATAGTATTGTCTTTTACTTTATCACCATCCTTATGAGCTGATAATGCTGAATGGATATGAAAATCTACTTTAAGATTTTTAGTCACTATTTTATTCATACTTTCCCCTTTTAATAAAACAAAGCAAAAAACACAATATCATCATGACTTTGCTTTACTGTTTGTATAAAGTATATCATTATAGTGTAAATATTATGCATAAAAATTAAACTTTTACAGCTTTTACATAAAAAAGTTATTCGGGTAAACCGGAAAACAACTCTCTTTATAAGTAAATTTGGAGTCTCTGTTAACCTTAAAGGGTCGTGTTTTTAGGAGCTTTTTAACCTTAACTGGTAAGGATTTGCCAAATCAAGAAATATCGGGTAACGGTTGGTACCTGTGGGTAAATGGTGGTAAGTATTTTACCTACTACAACTGGTAAGAAAATGACCTGGAGTGGAAAATAGTGGAAAACGGTGACAAAACTTTCAACTGATAAGTTTAGTTTTGTTTGTTACCATGTTTACAAAAATTATAGGTTACTACTCACAACACTCATACACTATTTCTTTTCGGCTTGGCAAAATACTAACTGGTTTTACAGCAGATCCATCATATACAATATTTGATCTAGTAGAAACAACAAAATCTACGTATGCGTAAGATAACTCAAGATGTTCTACTAACTGTTCAAACATATCATATGTAAACGGCGCATTTGAAACAAAAGACTCACCATTTGGTAACGTCATCATAAATACTGAATTAGAAAATGCTTGACCACAATACATACAAATTACCATATCTCCTGGCAAATGTGGAAATCTACTTACACAAGGAACAGTTACTGAGTGACCACACGCACAATATGAAGCATGCATCGCTATACCAGATGGTGCAGTTCCCAGTGGTATATGTTCTACATTATGATTATGATTTAATTTACTTACAAAAGTTCTACATGTGTTACATAAATGACCATGCTGTGTATAGTTAATACTCATGAATGTTGTTGATGTGTGGGTACATAAATCGCCATTTAGATAAACAGGATTCCCTGATGAATTCCAATTGATGTCAAAGGTACTTGGTGCACTTGTTCTACCTTCTAAGTATATGGGTGCATTGTTTGTATTATGAAATACATTGCTACCAATATGAGTTACACTTGTTGGGATTGAGACTTGAGATAATTGGTTTAGTCCACTGAATGCAGAACTACCTATTTTGGTGACAGTTCTACTATTTAAGAATTCAGGGATTGTAATAGAACCTGTCAATGTTACACCCGATTTTACGCCAGTAATAGCAATTTGATTGCTTGGGAGTCCTGCCGTGTTCGTGGTAAAAGGATGTTCCCCGTATACTATGTAATACACCTCACTAGTGTAGGTTGTGAGACTGTAGCCCATTGCCAACTGGTCATCTGCGTTATAACAAACTCCGTTGCTACTATACTCACTTACCCATATTATATCTTCCGGATGGTGTAAATACTTTAGCGGTGCCGTTCCTCCCGGTTTATGATGCCAAGCCTGTGACAACTTGTCATATTTCATAAAGTGATAATCGGAAGACCCTTTTCTTATACAAATAAGCGTTTGCCAAAACTGAATGTTACTTGGTTCAGAACTATAAACAGATACATCTCCGTAACCACCCAAATCATCTAAGTCATTTTTAACAAATGTTGCCATTTGGGATATCGAATATAGGCTCATATAGTTATAAACCATAGAAACGCCTGAATGTTGACCAGGATAACGATAGCGTTCATTTGTTTTATCAATTGCAAATGAATAGCAATTATAGTTCAAATATGAACTACTCCAGTCGCCACCTGTTGAACTC
>JBAYTJ010000127.1:0-3023 GCA_041675665.1 Acholeplasma sp.
CAGAATCAGGAACGCCAATCTCCATCCATTTTACTGAGTTGTACAAAGGAAGATAGAGCCTGTACTCAAATCCGTTCTTGTGAAATTGATTTTGAGGAAGAATTTGGACAAATTACTACAATAGATATAAGTGGATTAACCAGTGAGGGACAAACAGCATTTTTTGTTTACAATAATGAGATAATCACACTAGCAAGTAATCCGGAGTTCTTAATCTCTGGATCTACAAATCTAACTCTTGTCGTAAAAGAACCTTCGGATTATGTTGCTTTATTTATGGATACTAATGGTGAGTTACTTGATTTTGAGTATAATCCCATTGGCACACCTTCAACACTATCTGTACCAACAAAGCCAGGTTATAATCCGGCAACATTTGATACTACTGTAATAATAGAAGACACAATATTTATAGCTGAATATGTTAAATCTAATGAGTCTTCTATTTTAGTTACGATTGACGGTGGAACCAAGGATTTAACGGATCCTAAATTCAATGACGTTGTTACAGTTACAAGCACAACTCCAGGTTTTACACATTGGGAAGATGAGTTTGGACAAGTAGTATCATACAGCAGTACGTATCAATTTACAGTTCTAAATGATATTGAATTGACAGCATCCACAGATGGTGTAATTACTCCAAATATTTATATGAGAGATGTAACAGGCATACGAACAAATCATTTATCATACTATGGTTATGTTGAATATGATGAATTAGATTTTACTTTGGTTGAATACGGGTTCTTAGGTGGAACAACAGATGGTATATTAAAAGTTAGTGATATTGTTTATGTACCTTCAACTGCTATAGCAAATAATGAGTTCTTAAGATCATTTACTGCAGAGAGTCAACTATACAATACTACAGCCTATGCTATACTAAAAAATAATACAGACTCATCGCTAACGACAATTTATAGTGACGGTAAGCAACTTTATGATATCTCGTTTAATCTCACAGTACCTGTAGATACATCCAACACAATCTACTTAGTTGGAGGTTTCTCAGGAACATCATGGAATCCTTTAAGCGCTATAGAAATTACTAACAATAATGGTTTATATGTCCTTGATGCTCAATTCATTGCCAAAGCAGATGAAATCCTGACTTATAAGATTTTAGAAGGAAAATCATATGATTTTGAAGCAAATTATTCTGGAACGGATAATAGTGACAGAACCTATACATTTACAACACAAAAAGTAGACAGTATCAATTTAACAGTATCCTCATGGAGAGGAATACATAGAATATACTTTAGAAATGATGCTGGTTGGCCAGGTCCATTTACTATTGGTTGGTGGGGTGATAACACAGGAACATCATGGTCAGGTTTACAAAGTTTGGTACCACTAAATGAAGATGTATTTTATTATGATATATTTGTTTTAAATAGATCCTCATTCGATTATGGTTTCAGGTTTGATGATGGAAATTCATCACCAGACTTACAATATTCACCAACTTTAAATTACTTCATACTTACTGGTTACACTGAAGGAATAGGATGGACTTTCAATATAATAGAGTTTAATGAATAGATGATACAATAAGTACAAAAAAAGTTCTTATAAAACATATTGAGGTAACTATATATAATTTATAGGGTAGTTGTAACCTCCATATATTTTATATATCTTATTAAAACAACCCCTTTCCGCGGCGGAAAGGGGTTGTTTATTAGTTAGATGTAATTTGTAATAAGCGCAGAATCTACTTCTAGCACCAATGTCCCATAAGCTGGTATTTCTAAACTGCCATAAAGTATTTCTAAGTAATCTGCATCTACTGTTTTTAATGTTGATGACAAATTATGTATGACTAATAGTGTTTGACCATCGTTATTATGTTCATAATGTCTAACATAACCTTGTAAAGCAGAAGAGTTTCCATTCCATGCTTTAAAGAAATTACCATACATTAAGCCCGGATTATTTTTTCTCAAGTTCGCAAATGTTTTGTAGTGGTTTAATAAAGAGTCTGGATTATTTAACTGTGTAGCTACACTTGATGCACTATCACTACCTTGATACGGTGTTAACCATGTTGTTGTTTTAGATGTATCACCCCAAATAAATGGTGCTCTACGGTATTGATCATATACTGTACCTTGTCCGATATCAATACCTTCATAACGGGTACCTGTCATTCCTAACTCTTCACCATAATAAATATGTGGTGAACCAGGAAGCGTTAAAGTTACACTAGCTGCTAACTTTAACTTATCTAAACCACTTGGACCACTAAATTGACCAAATGATGCGATACGGTCTAAATCGTGGTTACTAATAAAGATTGATGGTGAGTAGTTTGAATCAAATGGTTTATAACTATCAAATGCACGTTCTATGTTGGATACGAACAATCTACTATCAGTACCATGACCAACTTTACCCCATATTTCATTTGCTACATAAAAGTCAAATAATGAATCTAAACCAATATAATAATCCTTAACTAAGTTGTAATCATAATCAAATACTTCACCTAAAAAATAAACATCTGGATCATTGGATCTAGCGTGAAGCTGTAAATCTCTTAAAAAGGCATGCGTTTTAGTTGCCATCACAGCAGGGTTGGTGTTTGGATCCCCTATAAATAAGTGTCTTGCGGCATCAAATCTAAAACCAGTGATACCTTTATCTTGCCAGAATGTTACAATATCCTTGATTTCTTGAACGACTGCATCATTATGCAGATTTAAGTCTTTCATACCACCTGCAAATGATTCAAATGCAGTCGTAGGTGTTTGCCATATATACCAGTCTCTATAAGGTGATTGTGAGGGGTTATCTCTTGCATCTACAAACCATGGATGGGTATCAGATGTATGATTTATAACTAAGTCCATCATCACACGTATTTTACGACTTTGAGCTTCGCTTAGTAGTGTTTCTAAGTCTTCCATTGTCCCATATTCTGAATTCACCTTATAATAATCTTTAATACGATAACCATGGTGAGAACCAAAATCTAAATCTGTTTCATTAAAGGGCATCATCCAAATTGCAGTAAC
>JBAYTJ010000128.1:0-2941 GCA_041675665.1 Acholeplasma sp.
TGAAACTCAAACTCTCTGAAATTATCAACTTGATCCAGCATTTGAATCATATTTTGTGCACCGTGGATAGAAAGTGCTGAAGGTCCGCCTATAAATGCAATCCTTACAACCGCATATTTATCTTTAAGGGTTAATGTTTCCGGTCCTACACCTTTATTTAACATCACCAATAACGGCGAGTCTTCATGTACATAATCGATAAATATAACATTCTTGCCAAGTAAATCTATATCATCCCTTAAAGCAATCCCCCACTTACTTGAATAATATACATCTGGACCAAAAGAAATATCCACCTCATAAGTATCAAGTTCAACATCAGGTTTAAGCTCTGTGACATATGTTACTGATTCATAGTTATTCATAATTAAATTCATATTCATTAAAGGTGCACCTTCAATAAATATATTAACAACAATTAAAAGTAAAATTGAAAAACTTATCAGGGCACCCCCATAAGTTAAGACATTTCTTAAAACATCTTTCAATCGAAATTTAGGCTTATTTAACATCAATATTACCTACCTTTCGTTTGACAAAGTTTAAGAATGCATTCGTCAATAAAATAATAATCATTAAAATAATACCTACAGAAAAACGAATATCATAATCAATACCCGTCGTTTCTTTCATCCCCTCTAACATAATAGAGGTTAAGGTTGATGTTGTATCAAAGATATCAAAAGAAAAACCACTTTTTCTACCACCCGCAACAAGTGATACAGCTGTAGCCTCCCCTAGTGCACGTCCAATACCTAAAATTGCAGATGCAAAAATACCAGATTTTGCTGCTGTTAAAACAACGTTAAAATTGGTTTGAGACTGGGTTGCACCCAGTGCAAGCGATGCATCAATAATCTTTTTATCGACACTACGAATAGCCACCTCTGAAATGGATGCAATCGTAGGAATTGTCATAATTGCTAGTACTAAAATGGTGGCAAGCATTGAGTTACCACCTTTAGATTGATAACCAAATGCTTCAGACAAATTATAAACAAAAGGTTTAATAATTGTGGCACCAAATAGTCCAAAAATAATCGAAGGTATCGATGCGAGTATTTCAATAATTGTTCTAAACACTTCAGAGATTTTTTTCGGTGCAACCTTAGCAATAAATAGTGCTGTCATCACACCAATTGGTAATGAAATCACCAAAGATAACAGTGCTATAAAAATAGTCGATACAATAATAAATCCAATACTATATAGATTAGAGTGAAATGCTGTACCAGTTAACCATGTATCTCCGGTAATAAAACGAATAAAATCAACACGACCTAAACCGTTATTATTCGTGATAAAAGGGGTAATACCTTTGACGATAATGACCCCTACAATGATAAAAATAAACGAAGCCGAGGCGATTGTAAATGCATACAATACGCCTCTGACAACTTTATCTATTAATTTATTATGATGTTTAATGTCGTTTGGTAAATTAGTCATATAATCCATCCTGTTAAAAAGTTAACTTATGCTTGTGCCTCTAATACATCGCTCCAAGTTCTAAAGGTGCCATTATAGATCTTCTTTAAATGATCTGCAGTGATGTTTGAAACTGGATTATTTTTATGTACGATAGCAACAATTGCGTCCCATGCCAGTTGTCCTACATTGTCTTCATTTGAACCACTTAGTTCTGTTTGTGTAAATGGTCTGGATGAAAACCCAACATCTTTAGCTACTGAAGTATCTTTAACACTTGGATCCCAAGTACGTTTGAATGCATCACCTGATCCTGTATGATCGTGTTCTGCAACAAAGTTACCGGCTTTGGGTTTAAATGCATTGGTTAATGCTTCTGCAACTTTTTGAATAGAATCAGATCCACCAAATCTTACAGTAACAGATCCATTATTTTCTGCTGTAACTGGGTAGTTTTCTTTAATATCATCCCAAGTTACTGTCGCAGGTAGTGCAATTGCACCATTATTATTGATAATATCTGCAGCATCTGTTGTGCCTAAGAAAGCAACAAATGCTTCAACAAGTTGTTCAACTTTTTCTGATGGATAATCACCAGCTGCTCTTGTCATATACATAAATGGTCTTTTAAGTCCATATGTATCATTTATGACATTAGCAACCGACGGTACAACGCCATCGAATTTTAAACCTTTAACCTGATTTGTTAGTGTAGATAATGAAATATACCCAATACCATATGCATCTGTTTGCATTGATGAGAATATTTGTGTATTATCTTGTGTAACAATACCTTGTACTAAAATTGAGTCATTGGCAGAAGCCTCTTTAAAGCCTATACCTTCCATAAAACCAGCACGTGTACCTGATGTTGTATCTCTTGTATATACAACAATGTTTGCATCTTCATTAAAACCATCATCTGATGCACCACAAGCAACAAGTACAACCGATAGAACCAATACAGTTAAAACTGATAATATTTTTTTCATGCGATCTCCTTCGATTTATAATTCTTAAGTTAATTATAAGTCTTTTAAACAGTTAAAATAACCATAGGATGTAAGGAGATTGTAAAGAATATGTAAACTTAGTTTTTAATGCGTTTGCTCATAATACGACCAGCTACAAATAATAATCCCATACTTAAAACAATACAGCCAACCATGACCCAAATCATAGGTATATCCAGACCTAATACACCAATCTCATTATAGCCATATGCCGCTTTCAATTGTTCTAGTGTGGATAAATAACTTGCCTCTGTATCAAACTTAGCTGGATCTAATAAATCAAAGGCTTGTGGCAATACCATACGCTTTAGTAGAATGTTCATATGTGTAAATGGCAATAAACTAGCAACCTTACTCATAAACTCCGGTAATATAAATAAAGGCATGTAAATACCAGATGCAAAACCAATTAATGTACCAAATACACCAGAGACTGCCCCAAAGGCGTTTACAGAACGAATTAATGATGTCATAAATACCATAACTGCTGTTGAAATAAA
>JBAYTJ010000129.1:0-2837 GCA_041675665.1 Acholeplasma sp.
TCTCATACTTATAAGTTGCCCATTCTAAGTTTAATGGGATAGTAATGGACCAAAAACCTTGTGGATGTATTTTAGATAAGACGTGTTTCCAACCTTCATAATTATTAAAATCAGCAATCAAACGTACTTCTTTTGCATTTGGTGCATAGACACTAAAAGTTGTTGAAACAACATTATTGTTTTTGTCTCTATTGAGATGTGCACCTAAAAATTGATGTGCTAAATAGTTTTTTCCTAATAAATATAGATTTGCGTGTTCATCAGTAAATGCCAATTTAATCCCCTCCCTATTATATCCTTAAGTATATTTTACACTATTTATGCTATAAAAATGGCCTTATTTGTAAAATAAGGCTCATTTTCTAGATTTAATTTTATAACTTAATTTCTTCAAGCTTCCAAATATCTTCATTATAGTTTGCAATTGTGCGGTCAGATGTAAAGAATCCAGCGTTTGCGATATTCATAATTACCATATGCCACCACTTATTTTCATCTTGATAGATTTTATTTGCTTTTTCTTGTGCTTGTACATAACTATCAAAGTCTTTTAATACAAGGAAATAATCTGATGTTAATAAGTTTTGTAAGATGAAGTCAAAGTGTGTCGGATTAATCGTCAATCCTCTAATGAAATCAAATATTTTGTGTAATCTTTGATCAGCATCATAGATTTGTCTTGGCTTATAACCGTTTTTCTTATAAATTTCATTTACCTCATCGGAATTTAAACCAAAGATGATGTTGTTTTCTCTACCAGCTTCTTTAACAATCTCAACATTTGCACCATCCATGGTACCAATCGTGACTGCACCATTTAACATGAACTTCATGTTACCAGTACCACTTGCTTCTTTTGAAGCCGTAGAAATTTGTTCGGATAGATCTGCTGCTGGGAATAGATATTCCGCATAAGTTACATTATAGTTTTCTACAAAGACAACCTTTAATAATTTATTTGTTTCAGGATCATTATTAATGACATGACTTGCTTTATTGATCAACTCAATAATGCCTTTGGCCATAACATATGATGGTGCTGCTTTTGCACCAAAAATAAAGTTTTGCGGATAGAAAGTCTTTTTGAATTTCTCATCTGATTTTAATCTTAGATATGTATGAATAATGTTTAAGATATTTAATAGTTGACGTTTATATTCATGTAGTCGCTTGATTTGAATATCAAATATTGCATTTTCATTAAGTAATACACCTGTATCTGCTTGAATCTTTTTAACAAGTGCACGCTTTTTAGCAAGTTTCATATCTTTAATGAGTTTTTGGACTTTAAGATCATCTTTATACGGTTCTAGACCTTTAATTAACGATAAATCTTTATGCCACTTCGTGCCAATTAAATTATCTAAAATATCTGTTAATTCATGGTTAATGTGTAATAACCATCTACGATGTGTAATACCATTGGTTTTATTATTAAATTTCTTAGGATATAATTTATAAAAATCATTCAATTCAATTTTCTTTAAAATATCTGTATGCAATGCGGCAACACCATTTACAGAGAATGCACCATAAATACAAATGTTTGCCATACGAACGTTGTTCGCACCAATCAATTGCATTTGATAAACCTTCTCGTGTGGTACATTAGCTTCTTCTAAAACAATCTTAAAACGACGATTCATCTCTTGGATGATTTCATAAATTCTAGGTAATAAATTTCTGAAAATCTTTATATTCCATTTTTCTAATGCCTCAGATAAAATCGTATGGTTTGTATATGCAACGGATTGTGTAACAATAGACCATGATTCGTCATAACCCATATGTTCTTCATCCATTAAAATACGCATTAATTCAGGAATAATTAAAGTTGGATGGGTATCATTGACTTGGAATACATAATATTTATGCAAGTCTTTAATATCGCGTCCTAAACGCTTATGTTCCATAATAACTGATTTAATACCAGCAGCAGAAAATAAATATTGTTGTTGTAGTCTTAATGTCTTTCCTGCTTCTGTTGAGTCATCCGGATATAAGGATTCTGTAATTTTAGATACCATCTTCATATATTCATGATCTTGGTATTTGTGTTGTTCAGATTTTTCAGTTGACCAAAGTCTTAAATGTGTAACAACACCATTATCAGCACCTACAATTTTGACATCATAAGGTACCGCTTTAACCCATACTGGATCTATTAGCTTGGTATCATGAACATATCCAAAATATGGTATTTGAATAGCCTCTGACTCCTTACGCTCTTCCCAATAAAATGGTTTATCTAGCCAAGGGTCTGGATATTCTCTTTGTTGATCATTTTCAAAACGTTGTACAAAAAATCCTTTTTTGTATCTTAATGAATTCCCGTATAATGGTAGTCCTAATGAAGCCGCAGAATCTAAGAAACAAGCTGCTAAGCGGCCTAATCCACCATTTCCTAGCCCTGCATCTGTTTCTGCTTGTTCAACTTCATTGAGATCATAACCAAAGTCCTCAAATGCAGTTTTAACAGTATCAATGTAACCTGAATTCATTAAATTTGAAGTGATGAGACGTCCCATCAAAAATTCCATTGAAAAATAAATAGTCTTCTTTAGATTATTTTCCTCAACATAACTTGTTGTCGCTTCATAGTTTGTCTCAAGTTGCTTGTCTAGTAACGAAGCTAGTGTTGCATATTTTTCATACACAGTTGCTGTTTCTATCTTTTTATTGAATAGATTTTTAAGCATTAAAATATATGCACCTTTAAATATATCTTTGTTTAAAAATACGTTGTCCATATGTAATTCCTTTCTGATAAGTAATCATACATGCATATTTTATCACACATACACTATAAAAAAGATGTGCAACCGTTTACATTATAA
>JBAYTJ010000130.1:0-2783 GCA_041675665.1 Acholeplasma sp.
CGTTATACGACCATTCAAAACTGGTCTAATAACGTCATCAACTTAGTCACAAAACGTGCATTTGTTTATGAAAATGGACACATGGAATGGATTGATGGTAATATCGGTTCTAATGTTAATATGAAGTATCCATCGTGTATATTATTAGGTGAACATGCAAAAGGTACGACAATTTCAATCGCATTTGCAGGTAAAAATCAGTGGCAAGATGCAGGTGCGCGCATGATTCATGTGGCACCAAATACAACCTCAAACATTATTTCTAAATCGATTTCACGTGGTGGTGGTAAAGTTAACTACCGCGGTAAAGTATCTTTTGGAAAAAATGCAAAAGGTTCTAAATCAAATATCGAATGTGATACTATCATCTTAGATGGTATGTCAACATCCGATACAATTCCAATTAATGTCATTAAAAACTCAGATGTGTTTTTACAACATGAGGCGACTGTTTCTAAAATATCAGAAGAACAACTCTTTTATTTAATGAGTCGTGGTTTATCTGAAGAAGAAGCAACCGAAATGATTGTTATGGGCTTTATCGAACCATTTTCAAAAGAACTTCCAATGGAATATGCAGTTGAACTCAATCAACTGATTAAGCTTGAAATGGAAGGATCAATCGGTTAAAACGTATAATAAAACACCTTATCTAACAATAGTAGATAAGGTGTTTTATGTATGTGACGTCTTAGTATGTTTATGAAGCTATCTTTTCATAGTGTTTAATGAGTGCAACTCTTTTAGTTTTGAGATTTTCATTAACCAGTTTTAAATATAAATTAATCAGTAATAATTGGTCAGAATTAAACTGATGAATCATTGGTTCAACTGACGTAATGAAGGCTTTTACTTTAAAGTGAATGAACTCCCAAAGACTTATATACTTTTCATTTTTCATGTATTGATCATCGACTGAATATTCAATGCCAAAATCTTCGATGAGTTGTTTTGGATAATGTAGTAAGTTTTTAGATTTTAAAGTATCATCGTTAAGGAGTATATAACTTAATACATCTATTTTAGATAAGTTGTTAATTATACTTAAATGATGTTTGGCTTGTTGGTCTGTAATGAGATATAAAAATCCAAACTTTGATGTAAGTTCTGCATATTTTAATAAGTTATCTAGTCGCTTAAGTGTTTTGGTTTGGATGTAGTCTAATCTAGCATCTATAAATACACCAATCCAATCTATATGTATATAGGGGAATGCTAATTGAGATTTCAACAAATTCTTAAACATTTCATTGTTTGAAGTGTAACCATTTTTGTAGGCTTTAAAAAGTTTTTGGTATGCTAATAGATCATCTTTCGTATGTAGATGATCTATATAGGATAAATGGGTATATACATTTTGATATAAAGATCTAAGCTTTTTATCTTTAATGATTTTAAAGTGGGCATCTTGAAGCATAATTGGAAAACCTCTCATAATAACTTTCAACTTACATTATAACATTTTATAATGTATGAGAAAGGGTGATTTTAATTGATATACTATATTAAAAATGAAGTGGATGGGGCATATGTTTATCCAAATAGGAGAAGATCTGGCTATACAGCACTTAGTGTGATTAAAAAAATATGTTTAAAACACTTAACAACATTTGATGCTTATCTAAAAACTGTACGTTTGATTATGCCAGATCGCTATAAAATACCTATCGTTTTAAGTAGTCGGTATGCTTTTTTTTCGACAAAATCATATAGGGCTGTTGATAGTATTTGGATTAATTATATGGAAGTTAAAGAAATTGTATATTTAAGGAAGATAGTAATTTTTATTTTTGATGAAAAATATAAATTAAGTATTGAAATGACGACAAAAAACTATCAGAGATTAGTCAGTCTAATATTCAAAGTCTTAAAATATAGGGAAAGTTTAGATTGAATACACTTTCAGTTTATAAGTTATTGGAAACACGTTCTAGTTCATGGTATAATATGAGATGGAAAAACGATTATAAAAAGGAGATTTAAAATGGCAAAAAAGACAATTAGAGACATCGAATTAAAAAACAAAAATGTATTAATGCGTGTAGACTTCAATGTACCTTTGAACAAAGACGGATCTATATCGGATGATACAAGAATTACAGCAGCATTACCAACGATTGAATATGCAATCAAAAATGGTGCAAAATTAATTTTATTTTCACATTTAGGACGTATTAAAACAGATGAAGATAAATTAACAAACTCATTAAAACCAGTGGCTGATAGATTATCATCTTTGATTAATAAAAAGGTCGTATTTATCCCTGAAACCAGAGGGCAAGCATTAGAAGATGCTGTAAAACAATTAGAATCTGGTGATGTATTAATGTTTGAAAATACTCGCTTTGAAGATTTAGACGGTAAAAAAGAATCTAAGAATGATCCAGAATTGGGTAAATACTGGGCATCATTAGGCGATGTATTTGTTAATGATGCGTTTGGTACTGCACATAGAGCGCATGCATCAAATGTAGGTATTGCAAGTAACATGAAAGAATCTGTTGCAGGTTTATTACTTGAAAAAGAAATTAATTTTATTGGTGGTGCACTTGAAAACCCACAAAGACCTTTTGTTGCAATTCTTGGTGGCGCTAAAGTATCTGATAAAATTGAAGTTATCAAAAACTTACTAAAGGTTGCTGATAAAGTATTGATCGGTGGCGGTATGGCATTTACATTCTTAAAAGCTCAAGGCTTTGAAGTTGGTAAATCTTTAGTAGAATTGGATAAAGTTGATTTAGCTAAAGAATTATTAGAACTAGCTGATGGTAAATTAGAGTTAG
>JBAYTJ010000131.1:0-2695 GCA_041675665.1 Acholeplasma sp.
ATGATGCATCTTACATCACAGGTCAAACGATTAATGTTAATGGCGGTATGAGATTATAATATAAACAGTAGAGGTGAAGGACATGAAAGATCACGTAGGCATCGTAGGCACAGGCATTTATTTACCAGAGGGAAGAATGACTGCTAAACAAATAGCTGACCAAACCAATGGTATGTGGACAGAAAAAGCAGTTATTGAAAAACTTGGTATTAAATCAAAAGTAGTACCTTCATCAAGTACAAGTGACGGCACCCAAGAGATGGGTGCTTTAGCTGCACTTGATGCAATTAAAAATACAGGCATTGATCCGCTAGAGATTGATGTCATTTTAAGCGTTTCTGAAGAGTGGAAAGAATATCCTTTAACGACATCAGCACTTTATGTGCAAGACCGTATTGGTGCAGTAAATGCTTGGGGCATTGATGTTCAAAACAGATGTTGTACAACAGTATCTGCCTTAAAAATGGCTAAAGACATGTTGATTGCAGACCCTGAAGTGCATGTTGTGATGATTGTTGGTGGTTATCGTAATGGCGATTTTGTGGATTATACTGACAAAAACATGTCAATGATGTATAATTTAGGTGCAGGTGGTGGCGCGATCATCTTAAAGAAGAATTATGGAAAGAACCTACTTTTAGGTAGTCATATGATTTCTGATGGGTCATTATCACGTACTGCTGGGGTTGAAATTGGCGGAATTATAAATCCGGTGACTAAAGAAAACTTAAACGAATCAAAAAAATCTTTAAGACTCATGGATCCGGTTAAAATGAAAAATAGACTAAATGATGTCTCTATGGATAACTGGTATAAATGTATAGATGAGTCTTTAAGAAAGTCAGACCTAAAAAGAAAAGATATCGACTTTTTAAATATTTTACATATTAAGCGTAGTGGACATCAAGCGATGTTAAATGATTTAGGATTAACAGAAGATCAAACGATTTATTTAGAAGATTATGGCCATATTGGTCAAATCGACCAAATATTATCTCTACATTTAGCTTTAGAACAAGGTAAAGTTAAAGCAGGCACAGTGATGGCGATGATTGCTGCTGGTATTGGTTATGTTTGGGCTGCAAATATTATTGAGTGGGGACCTATCAAATCCTAAAATAAGGAGATTTAAACTATGTACAAAGACAAATTAATTACGGCACAAGAGGCTGTCAAACTGGTCAAATCAAATGATCATGTTGTTGTTGGAATGACAGCAGCAGAACCACAAGCTTTTATGAATGCATTGCATGAAGTTGCAGATAGGGTTAAAGATGTTGTCGTTTCTTCATGTTTACCAATATTAGAAGCAGAGTTTTTCATGAATCCGAAGTACATTGATTCATTTAAGGTCGGTGGATGGTTTTATACGAACACGTTAAGACGTGTGCATAAAAACGGTAATATTTCATTTATTCCAAACCACTTACATTTAGCTGGTAAAAAAAGATTTCAACATAAAAAACCAAATGTATTTTCAATGGCAACCGCTATGCCAGATAAGCATGGTAATATTTCACTTTCTATTCAGAATGTCTATGAAATGGATGCAATTGAACAAGCTGATATTGTTATTTTAGAAATTAATCCAAACTTTCCTAGAACGTTTGGAGATAACACCATAAATATTTCTCAAGTAGATTATATTATTGAATCAAATTATCCAGTACCGTCAATTGAAAACTCAGAACCTAATGAAAAAGATTTAGTGATTGGTCGGTTAATTGCTGATGAAATTCCAGATGGTGCCACGCTACAATTAGGTATCGGTGGTATTCCAAATGCTGTTGCTGCATCTTTAAAGGGTAAGAAGGATCTAGGTATTCATACAGAGATGTTTACCAATGGGATGATGGATTTAATTAAAGATGGTACAGTAACGGGCTTAAAGAAAAATTATTATAAAGGGCGTCATGTGACTGCTTTCGCTTATGGTTCTAAAGCGCTCTATGACTTTTTGGATGATAACCCTTCAGTTTATTTTATGCGTGGTGTTGAAGGCAATGACCCTGCAATAATTGGTAGAAATGATAACCAAATTAGTATCAATACAACTATTGAAATAGATCTGACCGGACAATGTGCATCAGAATCAATTGGCCACGTACAGTTTTCAGGTACTGGTGGTCAGTCAGATACATCTGTCGGGGCACAAAACTCAAAGGGTGGTAAATCATTTATTGCACTTTATTCAACTGCGATGGTTAAAAATCCAGAAACTGGTAAGCGTGAAGAAATATCTAAAATTGTTGCAACCTTAAAACCAGGTGCTGCTGTTTCTTTATCAAGAAATGATGTGGATTATGTAGCAACTGAATATGGATTGGTTTCATTAAGAGGCACAACCATTGAAGAACGTTCACAATTATTAATTTCTATTGCACACCCTAAATTTAGAGACCAACTTACAAAAGAAGCTAAAGCACTGATGTATATTGGACAAGATCTATGAGCTATTTTAAATACTTAAATAAAAACGTGTATTATGAAGTCATAGGTTCAGGTAACCCCGTCTTAATTTTAAATGGCATCATGATGTCTACAAAAAGTTGGGAACCTTTTAAACCACTTTTAAGTCAACAGTTTCAGTTGATATTTCTAGATTTCTTAGACCAAGGACAAAGTGATGCTTATGATGAAAACTATACACAAGATATTCAAGTAGATCTTGTTAAAGCACTACTTGATCACTTAA
>JBAYTJ010000132.1:0-2657 GCA_041675665.1 Acholeplasma sp.
AATACATTGGATGATTTAAACTTTGCTAAAAAGTATCCAGCATATGTTATTACAGATAAAAATGGACAACTAATTTTAAACCCTGCAAAAAAAGAGGTGCAGTCATTTATTATTGAATCAATGCTTGAGATTGCTGATAACTATGCAATTGATGGTATCCACTTTGATGACTATTTCTATCCATATGCTGGTTTAAGTGATGCAGATAATGATCTATTTGATTTTGAACAAAGAATAGATAAATCACAAACACTAGGTGATTTTAGAAGAAGTCAAATTACAAATGTAATTAGAGACTTAAATTCTGCATTAAAACAAAAACATCCCAATGTGCGTTTTGGTGTCTCACCTTTCGGAATTTGGAAAACAAAAGCATCTGATCCACTAGGTGCAAATGTCGATCCTAAATGTAGTGAATCGTTTGATAATCAATATGCGGATAGTTACCTTTGGGTTAAAGAGGGCATCATTGATTATATCGTGCCACAACTTTACTGGGACTTTGCACATCAACTTGCACCGTTTGGTGATTTAGCTAAATGGTGGGCAAATGCATGTAAAGATTCTAAAGTTGATTTGTATATTGGTCATGGACCATATCGTTTAGGCCAAAAAGGTGGCTATGAAAATCCATATGAAATCGTTAATCAACTCAAATTTGCGAATCAATTTGATAATGTTTTAGGAAATGTATTCTTTACTTATAAAACATTTATAGATGCAACAAAACAAAAACAAGGTATGGACCTTGTTAAGAAATTACTCAGCGGAAAAGAGGACATTAAATGAAAAAAGTAATTTTATTATTGTTGACACTTGTGTTGACTTTAACACTTATACCAAAAAATGAGGTACATGCGTATCCAGAACCAGAAGTATTAAGTGAGCCGGGTGAGTTTCGTGCAACCTGGATTACACATTTTATTGGAAGTATGCCAGCATACTCATCTGAAGCTGGTTTTAAAAATGATGTCAACGCCATATTAAATAATATGGAAGCCAACAATCTAAATGTTGCGATTGTACATCTTAGAACACATAATAATGCACTTTATAAATCGGAAATCAATCCAGTGGCCAGCTGGTTTTCAACTGTAGATTTCGATACATTTGACCCGATGGCTTACTTTATTGAAGAGTCACACAAAAGAGGTATTGAATTTCATGCGTGGTTAAATCCGTATAGAGTCTTAACTGCATATCAAAGAGGTGATATGCCTGCAGAAAACCCTCAAAGTAATCCTGCCAATATCTTATCAAATGCAACAGGGACAGCACACATTTTAAATCCAGCTTTACCAAATGTACGTGACCATGTTGTCGATACAATTTTAGAGATTATTGAAAATTATGATGTAGACGCGATTCATTTTGATGATTATTTCTACATGGATTTTGCAAATGGCAGTATTTTAAATGATCCAGACCAATCACACTTTTTAGCAAACCCGAATGGTCATCCAAATACGGTAGCTGGTAAGAGCAATTGGCGCCGTGAACAAATTAATTTATTTATTGAGCAAGCATCAATTGCAATAACAGACTTTAATCAAAACAATAACAGATATGTTCAATTTGGTATTTCACCAACTGGTATTCACTCCAATGGTGATGGTGTTGTAACCTATGATGAAGATGGAAAACCGATTACAACAGGATCTCAAACCAATGGACAAAATCACTATGCATCTTATTTATTTGCTGATTCAGTTCACTGGATTAGTGAAGGTTGGCTAGACTATATACTACCGCAAAGTTATTGGGCGTTAAGTCATCCGATTGCTGGATATGAAAATGTAATGGGATGGTGGGATAAAGTTGTAAGGTATTTAGATGTAAATCTCTATTCTGGAATTGGTATTTATTTAGCAGATGCCAGTGCTGCTTCCAATGTTTATTCTTGGCGTGATAATCCAGAAGAGTTTACAAATCAATTGGACTTTTTAGACACTTTAAGTAATGTTCAAGGATTTTCAATTTATTCTTATAACATGGTACGCGATGCTGGATTTAACTTAAATAGGCCATCACAAGCAAATCTTGAAAATGCACGTCTAAACAAATTTCCAACAAAGACAGTCTTACCTGAATTAAAAAGTATGACACCAGTTCAGTTACCTTCTGTATCAAATGTTTCACATAATGCAACAAATGGTCTGTTAACATTTGATGCACAAAGTGATGCTAAATTTTATTATATTTATAAATCAAGTAATACATTAACTTATGAACATGAACAAATAATTGATGTCATACCAAATGATGGTAGTACAACAATATCTTGGGATTCACTTGACTTAACTAACGATAATTATTATGGTGTACGTGCACTATCTTATACCAATCACCTTAGTCCAATTAGTATGAGTGATGTTGAGGTTCCAACACATACATTTACAGGTACATATGATGGTATTAAATTCACATCTGCAGTCACATTTGAGTTGACAAGTACAGATGATATTTTATACAGCTTTGATGGTGCAGTTTGGCAAGACTACACAGCACCAATCTCAGTGATATCAAATGAATCACATGAAATCTACTATAAAGCTGTAGATAGTGAATTAAATGAATCAGATATTTATGTGACACGTTTTGAAGTATCAATTGTAAATAACGTCTTACCAACAATTACAATTAATGGTGCTTTGTCA
>JBAYTJ010000133.1:0-2633 GCA_041675665.1 Acholeplasma sp.
CTACTTAAGCATTTGTCTAAAAAGAGCAATTATGCTGATGCATTGATCGTATTGCATAGCCTTAAAATTCATTTAAAAACCAGGTTGAAATTGAACGTATGAACAAATTGTCCAAGGAACAGAAAAAACAAGATAACCAGTATGAATTTCCCTACCATTATGTTAGTAAATTTAGAACGGATTTTACTCAGACTTTTAACGATCCTTGGGGTATTAACTATGCTTCAACAATTGAGTTTATTATTGATCAACTGAGGAAAGAAAATTTTGAAACATTGTTAGATATTGGTTGTGGTGACGGGAGGCTGACTAAAGAAATTTTGTTTGATCTTCCAAATAAAAATATTATCGGCGTTGATTATTCAGAACGAGCAATAAGTTTAGCGAAAGCCTTGTCTCCAGAGGCTAGGTATGTTTGTGGAGATATTATTACATCAAACATAGTTGAAGCTGATGTCTGTACATTAATTGAGGTCTTTGAGCACATACCTCCTGAAACTTCGAATGATTTTGTTGCTGGTGTTTCAAGGCAACTGAAAAAGGGAGGTGTGTTGTTGTTAACAGTACCACATCAAAACATACCGTTAATTGAAAAGCACTACAGACATTTTGACACTGACTTACTATTTAGTTGTTTTTCAAATGATTTTAACATTGTAAAAATCAAACCATTTGAACAAATTTCACTTATGCGAAATGTTATTAATAGGTTGTTAACCAATCGATTTTTTATTTTGAATAGCAGAAAGTTAAAAAATTATTTATATAAGTATTACAAAGAAAAATTATTTGATGCGACCAGTGAAAATTTATGTCAGCGTCTTTTTATGAAAGCAATAAAGAAATAGATTTTCACTTTGAGTCTTTGTTAGGGCATTGATCACTATAATGATTATAGTTAATTATGAAACTTATTTATAAAATTCAATAGGTAAATTTTGTCAAAAAATTGTTATGATTTCTTTTGTGTGGATTTAAATGCCACTCAAATTACTTTTTATGCTGGTTTAAACCAAAATACTGTATTTGTGCATGATAGTCTTATATATACATAAAACTTTCTGTCTTATCATGATCTAAAATTAAAATATGAGCACTTTAAAATTAAATAAAAATATACTAATTTCTGTTGTTATGTCCGTTTATAATGGTGATAAATACTTATCAGATTCGATAGAGAGTATTTTAAACCAAACTTATGAGAACTTTGAATTCATAATTATTAATGATGGATCAGAAGATAGTTCTATCGATATAATCAATAAATATATGAATTATGACAAAAGAATTGTACTGATAAATAGAAAAAATAGAGGGCTAGCTTACTCTTTAAATGAAGGGATCGCAAAATCAAAGGGTGAATATATTGCAAGAATGGATGCTGATGACTGGAGCTATCCCAATAGGTTATCTGATCAAATTAATTATATGATTAAAAATGATTTAGACATCTGCGGTTCCTTCATTGATATAATTGATGATAAAGGTAATTTTATACGAATTAATGAATATCCTTTGTTCCCAAACGAAATAAAATTTATGTCATTATTTAACCCACGGTTAGCTCATCCCACCGTTATTTTTAAAAGGAATGTTTTTGCAAAAATAAATTATAATGAGGAGCTTATATCCGCCCAAGACTACAAGCTTTGGACTGATGCTATTCAAAAAAATTTGAAATTAGGAAATATAAATAAATCACTTCTGAAATATAGAAAACATTCTGGTCAAATTAGTGTTGCCAGATCTCAAGAACAAGCACAGACAGCGCAAAAAATTCGCACAAATTATGCTCAGTATTTGGGTGTTAATGAAGAAGAGCTTGTATTGCTACTAAGTATAATTCAAAATCAGGCGTCATATACCACCTTAATTAAAACATTGTGTCTTGTTTTGAACCTATCGCAAAAATATCAGTTAGATAAATTCTCATCCGAAAAATTGTTGCATTATGTATACAGTATTTCATACCCAAAAAATATTATAGTTTATTTTAGTTATTTAATTTTTTTAAAAAAAAATAGTTTTCAAATTGATTTTAAGCTCAAAGAGCTTGTCAAAGCACTCTTGTTTTATAGTCTTAACTCAAAACTCTATACACCAATAAGAAAATTATTATTAAGGTAAAAATAATCCCACTGTTTATTATCAATCTATGTTGGATGGAAAATAATAAAAAGGACAAAGGTTTAATTTTTTACCATATAAACTAAATTAATTAAATATGGTTTATATGGTACATATAACCATTGTTATAGAACAGTAACACAAGTAATACCATTACAATGTGTCTATTTATTTAATAAAAATGAACAGTAAAAAAAGTATACCTATTTATCTAATCTCCCTTCCCCAAGATGTAGAACGTCGTGCAGTTCTTAAAGATCAATTTCCACGTTACTATGACCAATTTATTCATATTCAAGCTGTGGATGGTCGTAAGCTGCCAGCCCAAGAGTATTTCACAAAAACATTGCCTTTTTTAAAAAAATACAATCGCCCCATGACTCCTGCTGAAGTTGGATGTGCGTTAAGCCATATAAAAGCCCTAGAAGCATTTTTAGAGACTGATGCAACTCACGCTTTAGTTTTAGAGGATGATATTATTGGTAGCGATGAAAATATAGATACGA
>JBAYTJ010000134.1:0-2579 GCA_041675665.1 Acholeplasma sp.
ATACTTTCTTTAATTTGAATATTTACTTTACGATATTGTCCACCTAAAAAGATACCATCAACCAACATTTCATGCAAGTCTTTTAGTATATCTTCTGTGAGTACTTTTCTAGAGGATACCAGCTTTAAAACATGTTCAAAAGCCTTTTGATAATTTAATGCTTCTTTTTGTTCCCGCTCTGGTAATTGTGTCACAATAATTTTCTTATGCAACAGATTTTTAACATCTGTTGGACTCAAAGCATTCTTACCCTCAATCGTAATCGAATCATATGTAAATTGATAAATAAAATTTTGTATTAGTGCTTGGTATTTTGCTACTTCTACATGTTCTCTTAATTCGTTAAAATGGACTTTATCCACTTCTAATAGATCTAGATTCATATTTGCATCGCCCCTTATAATTGATTATACCAAAAAATGGCGAAATAAAAAGAGGTTTATTTCTAAACCTCTTACCGATTACCTAAGTGAATTAAACTTTGGAAACGTTAGCCGCTTGATCTCCACGATCGCCTGACTTAATTTCAAATTCTACTTGGTCGCCTTCAGCTAGTGATTTGTAACCATCAGTTTGAATAGCTGAATAGTGAACAAATACATCTTTACCGTTATCTGCAGTGATAAAGCCGTAGCCTTTACCTGCATCAAACCATTTAACAGTACCTTTCATTAAATGCAATACTCCTTCTTTAGATCTCTTGGTTTTTTTCAAACCTGTAATCATTATACACTTTAATATGATATAAAACAACCTAAAAACATAATTAAATTTATTTCGTACAAATTCTCACGTTATTTTAACTTATATTGATAATACATGGCTTTATATCTATATTTCATATACTTTATCAAAGATTACATAAAAGACTTTATTTTTACACATTAGTTTGATATAATCTTTTTGCATGCTTATTTAGGCCCAATTGGTGAAGTGGTATCACGCATCCATGGTAAGGATGAATCGCAAGTCCGATTCTTGCATTGGGCACCATTTATACTTTTTAGGATAAACCACCAGATGTGGTTTTTTTTATACCTTTATAGTTTCTTTGCTTTTGTTGCAAAAAATGTTGGTATATTCTTTTCTTTTAAATATCCTGATTCATTTGTATCTTCATATATGTCTTCTAATACAAAACCTGCTTTTAATTGACCACCAACTTGTTCTTCAATAGAGTGACTAAATTGAATACCATAATCATTTTCTACCATGAAGTCATATTGTTCTTTATCCTCTAGTGGGTTAAATGGTAGATCAAAAGCTATCTTACCATCTTCAGAGTCAAATGCAAAATTCAACCCATTATCTAATCCAGAAAGCAGTATACCACCTTTTTTTAATATGCGGTATGCCTCTATAAATACAGGTTCAACCTTTTCAATATAAACATTAGATACAGGATAAAAAATTAAATCAAACGTTTCATCTTCAAATGGCAATGGTTGTGTCATATCTGCTTTTATTAGCGCTATTTCATAACCTGCTAGTTTGGCAAAATCAGCCTCTGTTTGAAGTTGTTTTTCGGATATATCTAAACATGTAACTATCGCACCTAATGCTTCAAATATAGGCATTTGTTGACCACCACCGCTAGCAAGACCTAATACTTTCTTGCCACGTACATTACCTATCCAAGATTTAGGTACAGCCTTGTTCGGCGTTAACAACATTTCATATGTGCCTGTTTTAGCTTTCAAATAGGTATCCAGTGTAATCGGTATACCCCACTTCCAACCTTCACCCACCCATTTATCAAACATTTTGGAATTTATCTCTGTATATTTTTTCATTTTACAATTTCCTTTAACTCGTTTTTCAAGTTCAGTGGTTTATAAACCCAAGCCATTGAACTTGAATGTATATGTTTAGGGTTATCTAAAATTTTTGTTTCGTCTTTTAATTTTAGTAAATGATTTGTTAATCTTAAATAATACATTAATACTTTATAATCTATTTTAATTTTTGTTGTATCTAGCTTGTTTAAAAGACTTAAAACTTTATCTGACTGACCGAGCGCTTCATAATAATATATAGCATTTAGATATATCGTTAGTGCATCTTCTGTTTTAGGTGTTTTAAGCAAGTATTTTTGAATTTTCTTGTCTATACTGGTACATGCAATTCGACCCTCAAAGATTATCTCATGCAGATATTGTCCTAAAAGACTCATGTATAATTGATTATTTATTTGATTTTTAGTTTCTAACATATGGACAATTTTTGGCCAAAAATAGTCCATACTTTCTTTATCATGTTCTATCAAAGTTGTGAGCTGTATTAAGTATGTCAACCTAAATAAAGGATCTTTGTCAAATGCATTTTTTGCAGCAAAATCACCATACATACCTAACTTTGATACACGTGATGATAAAATCGCTAAAACTGTCATGATTGATGTAACAATCATCGTTGTAAACATCAATCCATTAATGATATAAAAGTTACTTATTAAAAATAAAAGCCATAAAATAAATACAGTTGCACCATAAATAATTGATGCCTTCGGACCTGCAAGTAATACCTTTTTAAAATTTTCTACCATCTGTGCTTCTGCTTTTTCATTGGTAATACTTATA
>JBAYTJ010000135.1:0-2500 GCA_041675665.1 Acholeplasma sp.
CGTAGATGTGGACAGACAATATTTTATTTTGGATGCTGGTTTAAAGTATCCTACCCAAGAACTATTTGGAGTCGATGAAAGAATACCAAACTATAAGATGTTTATGAACATCAAAGATCGTGTCAAGGGGATATTTTTATCTCATGCACATGAAGACCATATTGGGGCATTACCGCACATTTTAAAAGAGTTAAATGTGCCAATATATGCAACCCCTTTTACCATGGAAGTGGTGAAAGATTCTTTAAAAGAGAAAAATTTTGATTTAAATGAATTAACTTTAAATACAATTGACCACAACTCAATTATACGTATGGGGAATGTTAAGATTACCTTCTTTTCAACAACCCATTCAATCCCTGAATCCGTTGGGATAGCAATCCATACAATTGATGGTGTCATTGTCTATACATCTGATTTTACATTTGCACAATATAGTGATCCAAATTACCAAACAGATTTTCCTAAAATTAACGAACTAGCTCAAAAAAATGTCATTGCATTATTGGTTGAATCCTTAGGCTCTACACTGGTTCAAGATGGTGGTATTTATAATGCATTAACACATAAGATTAATTCAGTATATGCGAATGCAGAAGGACGAATAATTGTTTCACTTTTCTCTTCTGACTTACAAAAAATTCAACGAATTGTTGATATATCCTTAAATCACCATAAAAAGATTGCAATAATTGGACGTCGTGCACAGCGTATTGTTGATATTGCGATTGAAAAAGGATATTTAGTCATACCAAAAGAATCATTGGTTAACTTAAAGTTTATTGATGATAAAAATAAGAATGATGCAAATAACTTAGTATGTTTAGTCACAGGTAGTCGCCATGAGCCTTTTTACATGCTACAGCGTATGTGTAAGAAACAAGATAGATTAATCCATATTAGTGAAAATGATACCATTTTAATTATGACATCACCAGTACCTGGTACTGAAAAGATGGCTGCACGTACACTTGATATACTTTATCGTAGTGATGCCAATATTGAAGTTGTAGATAAACGCCTATTAGCTTCAAATCATGCAACAGCAGAAGAAGTTAAGATGATGATTAATTTACTTAGACCAAAGTATATTATTCCAACAATTGGCGAGTATCGTCATCAGTATGGTGTCAAGACGCTAGCACGTCAAATGAATTATAAAGAAGAGCACATTTTTGTTTTAGATAATGGCGATGCCGTTAACTTTATAAAGGGTAAAGAAGCATTTGTATCTAAAAATGAAATTAAAACTGGAGAAATCTTAATTGATGGTACAGCCGTAGGTGATGTCAATGATTATGTCATGCGTGATCGTGAGTTACTAGCAGCTGATGGTGTCTTACTAATCATAGCAAATATCAACGCTAAGTTAAAACAAGTATTGGGCGTTCCTAAAATTGTTTCTAAAGGTTTTGTGTATATCAATCAAAATGAATCGATGATTGATGAGATACGTGCAATCTTCGATAAAGTTACAGATAAGCATTTAAAAGGTAAATATATTAACTGGAATGAATATAAACTACAAATTAGAGATGAAGTTTCTAAATATGTTTATCAAACAGCTAGAAGAAGACCAATTACAATTCCAGTAATCATTTCAACAGAAGTAAAAAAAGAAGACTAATTAGTCTTCTTTTTTTACGAGTGCTTCAATGAATTTTGGTAAATAAAATGGTAAATCAATTGGTCTACGTGCTGTAATAATATGGTTATGAACAACCACTGGTTGATCAACCCAGGTTGCACCAGCATACATCATGTCATCTTTAATCCCTGGTGTAGATGTCATTGTAACACCATTTAAAATACCTGCACTTGATAAAACCCAGCCAGCATGGCAAATTGCACCAATGAGCTTTTTATGGTCATTTAAGTATTTAACAAATTCAAGTACTTTAGGTAGTCGTCTTAAGTAATCTGGTGCCCATCCTCCAGGGATGATGATACCGTCATAGTTTTTAATATCGACTTCATCAAAGGAAAGATCACTATTTGTTGATAGACCGTATTTACCTTTGTAGGTATGTCCTTTGACTTCTGATGCAATGTCAACTTTAATACCAGCTTCAGTCAGTCTGATGAGTGGATAGTGAAATTCCAAGTCGTCATAATCGTTTGAAACGATTGTGAGTATACGTTTATTTTTTAGCATGTGTTGTATCCTTTCTTTTTTTACCTTTAATTTGATCGATTAATTGTAAACGATCTTTAAGTGCTTTTTCATAAGCACTTTCATCTTTAGGGATGTAATAGGTGGTATTTAATAAGTTATCTGGTAAGTGTGTTTGACTGTTTAAAGAACCTGGATCATTGTGTGGATAGTGATAGCTTTCAGGATGGGTTCGTAAATACTTATTATCAATATGTTTAGGTATTGGGCCGGCCTTACCATTTTGAAAGTCTTCTAGTGCTAAATCAAGTGCACTATAAGCTGTATTAGATTTTGGTGATAATGCCATATCAACAACAATGACTGAAAGTGGAATTCTTGCCTCAG